>JAIWFS010000010.1:0-11622 GCA_048631505.1 archaeon
TCCCTGTCAAAATGGACCATTGGGAGTTCAGGAGAGAGTTCACTAGACAGGGCCACCTGTTCAGGTGTTGTTGTCTCTTCCAGGACTTCTTCCAGCAAGGGATTGATTTCTCCATGAATTACCTGGGAGGCCTTTCCCCGTGTAAATTCCAGCAGATCACCGACGATTGTATCGCACAGATCGATTTGTTTCTCGATCCTGTTCAGATGTTTGGTAATTTTTTCGTCTATAGCGCCACCCAACTTTCTCTGAATATAGAAGGACGATGAGCGAATTACCCCAAGAGGGCTGCGGATATCGTGGCTCACAGTGGCTGTAAGCTGTCCGAGCACGGACAGCCTTTCGCGCTTGATCAGTTCCTCCTGGGCCGCCTCCAGATCGCGCGTTCGCTCTTTAACCAGCTCTTCGAGGTGATCGCGGTACTTCGCCAGTTCCTTTTCTGCCTGCTTGCGTGACTCTTGCAACTCCATGTTATGGAGGGCAAGGCCTATATCACCAGCCACCTCCTGCAATAGTTCCTTTTCCTCGTCATCAACAGTGACATCGGGTGCAAGCAATACGGCAAGCAGCCCAAAAAATCGGCCTGCGTGCTCGACCCGGATGATCACAGCGTCTTTGCCGATACATGCGTCTTTGAAGAAGCAATCCCCACACTCTCTGGATTTATCCAGCACTACAAGATGGTCCTTCTGGACAAGCGCTTTTTTTATGCAAGGAGGATGATTGCCGTTCATGACATGTTGGCAGAAATGGGAGACATCTTCCCCGAAACCAGAACCCACAACCGTGGCAAATGTTCCGTCATCCTGCAAAAATCCCAGCCATGCGGCATTATAGCCCCGTGCCTCTAACAGGGCGTCACAGGCTTTCTGGAGGAGACTGTCCCTGTCCTTCTCCACCAAGATCAATTGATCGACATTTCTGATGGCTTTGAGCACGCTGTTCAGATGCTTGATGCGCCTTTCGGCCTTTTTACGTTCAATGGCGTACCGCATGGAGCGCATCAGCGAGTTGCTATCCAGTTGGTTCTTGGAGAGATAGTCCTGAGCGCCTGCCTGCAATGCCTTATTTTCAATCGTCTCATCTTCAAGACCGGTCAGCACGACAATCGCAACCCCTGGTGCTTGGGCCTTTATACTGGTGAACGTATCAAATCCCGAACTGTCAGGCAGTCCCAGATCCAACAGGACTAAATCAATGTCTCCTGCAGCAACAAGATGCTTCAGCCCTGTCGAAAGCCGGTCGACACGCTCCAGATCGAACGCAGCGCCGTCTACCTCAGAGACCATCTCCTGAATCAGCCGTGCATCCCCTGGATTGTCCTCAATCAGCAAAACCTTTATCATTTTGGATTGCGTATCCATTTCTTTTTTCTCCCGGATGTCTTGAGCGACGATACAATTATAGCCATAAGTTCATTATTAAATCCGAAATACAGAATCTATACTTTTTTGCTCGTTGGCAATTTCACGATAGAGAGCCAGAAATCCTCGATAGACTTCAGTACATGGATGAACTGGTTCAGGTCCACCGGTTTGGTGATATAGCAGTTTGCATGCAGATCATAGGCTTTTAAGATATCCTGTTCTGCATTTGAGGTAGTCAGGACCACGACGGGTATGCGTTTAAGGTCTTTATCAGCCTTGATTTCTGCGAGGACCTCACGGCCGTCTTTCCTGGGCAGGTTCAAATCGAGCAGGATGAGGTCTGGTAGATGCGCGTCAGCATACTTCCCCTTTCTGTGCAGAAATGCCATGGCTTCCATGCCATCCCTTACCACGTGCATTGTGTTACCCACCTTAAATTCCTTGAGGACCTCGTGCGTCAGGCGAACATCGCCGGGGTTGTCTTCCACCAGTAAAATTTCAATGGGCGTACCAGTCATTTTTCCTCCGCAAAGCTAATTCAGTTAACTCTTAATTCTTTCCCGTATTGTAAAGAAAAACGTGGTCCCCTTGCCGGGCTCCGACTCTACCCATATGCGTCCACCGTGACGTTCCACGATTTTTTTACATACCGCCAGGCCGATGCCGGTACCAGGATACTCTTCCAGGTTATGCAGACGCTGGAATATTGTGAAGATGCGATCGAAGAATTCCGGGTCGATTCCAATGCCGTTATCACGTACTGAAAAGACCCAGGATTTGTGGTTCATAGTTCGTGGTTCGTGGACTCCAATCCCCGACCTCTGATCCCTGACCTCCGACCTCCGACCTCCGAGTCACGGACACGTTGTGATTCTTTGCTTCGGAGCCATATAATGTTATCGGACAGACTTTGGATAAACTGAACTAATTGTGATCTGTCCGCCATTACGGTCGGCAGGGCGACAGGGTAATCAATTTTTTTAACTTCAAACCTGTTTGGTTCCGGCTTGTCCGGGTTAGGCACTTTCCAAAAAACTAGAAAAAATGTAAGCTGAAAAATGAAGGATGCTTCATAGTTATTATGATTTGTATAGATGATTCAAACAAGTTTAAGGTCCTTGCCGCCATCTATTCCTTTTATGACCGGTTCCTTAAAGGCTTTTCCCTGGCTTGCAGGCCGGGTTGCCATGTCTGTTGTACTGTAAATATAGTTGCCACCTCACTTGAAGCCGGACACCTGCTACGCTCTTCTTTTTTTGATAATCTCGATCTTAAGAAGTTGCTGTACTCAGCAACAGCAAGACCGATTTACAGGCCGGGCCTGAGCACTAATCAAATAGCGGATCTCTGTCTCAGGCAGGAGGAGATTCCTTCAGACATAGGGGAACATGGGGAAGGGTTCTGTCCATTTTTGGACCAGGAAGGACTTTGTAATGTCTATAAGCACCGTCCCTTTGCATGCAGGGCAATGTCTTCAAGGGAGGTCTGCCAATACGGTGGCGAGGCGGATATGGAGCCTTTTCTTGTTACAGTGAATCTTGCCGTCTACCAGATCATAGAGCACCTGGACAAAGAAGGGGTGTCTGGAAACCTGCTGGACGTATTAAGCGAATTGGTAAATAATCGGTTTGAAAGTCCTGGTACGGTAAATGGGCTTATCTCAAACAGGGCCTTGCCGGGTTTTCTAGTGTCTCCCAATGAACAGGTACGATTCAGGGCCTTCATGCGTCGTCTTACAGATTTTCAGGTTGGAGATACTACTCTGGGAGCCTTTCTGGACAATACATCAGGCTGACCTCAACCAGCCAGCCAGGCTCAAGCCAAAGTAAGTCACAAGCCATCCAATAAGGAGCGAAAGAGGTATTTTCCTGTTGCTCGCCCAGGGTAGCGATGAGAAGGCGATCACTGGTATCAGTGGATACAGAATTCCAGCTCCGAGTGGCGGAAAGTGTCGCAAGAGTTCCTGTATTCCCAGAAAGAACCACGGGCCCTGTATCAGGTCAATATTTTTTCCAGGGAGGTCTATCGGTGCGTGAAACAGAATGGCCACTGCAATAGAACCGGCGAGAATGCTCAGAAAAATCTTCCGGCTTAGGATCACACGACGGGTGTGATACCAGGTGCCAAGCCCCCATAACAGGGCGGTAAGGAGCAGATGCATGAGGTAGATACGGCTTAAACCCTCATCTGTGCTCGCCATCAGGAAACGATTTAGTCCTGATCCAATCAGTGGGACTTTCAGTAGGAGGTGCTCGGCAATTGTGCCCGCAGCCTGACCTGTTCCATCATACCGCAGAACATATCCGGTAAACAGGGCAAGGATACTCATGGGGATGGTAAGGCTCAGGACAGTCCACTGTCTGCGACCTGAGGGCCGGATAGAGATTTTTGGCAGATCATCAATGCTTTGCCATGCGTGATAAATAAGTAGAAGGAAAAATGCCTGGCTGGTCCAGAAGTGCAGGGCCCTCCAGAAGGCACCAAAGGGAAGTATTGCTTCGATGGCGACGCTGGTTACAAAAGGGTCTGCCACCTCGTACTGGTAGGCCACAACAAAGCCCGAGCCTATAGAGGCCAGCAATGCTGCAATAGTCATCTCGCCGACTCTGTCAAAATTCAGCATTGTAAGAAGGAGCCATTTATTTCGTGACAGGCCCTAACTTAACCGCCTGTTCAGGGCGCTTTCTTTTATTTCGGTCATCAGAGGCCCAAGGATAGCATCTCTGCCAACAAAATCCGGATATAACCCGTGGCTGAGGTCGAATTCCCCTGGGAAGTCAGAGGTAAGGAAGTCTAAAAGATGCTCTCTTATCTTCTGTGCGGTAGAGCACTCAAGAAGATCTCGAACCAAAGCGCCACATTGGTTCTGGTTACTCATTCGAATCATGCGCTTGATCTTTGGTATATCCAAGGCATTCATGCTCAGTTCGTCCAGACCCATGCCGATAAGTACAGGAAGATACATCGGTTCTCCTGCCATCTCTCCGCAAACTGCCGCCTCAATTCCTGCTTCATGGGCTGCCTCTATGATACGATAGATCATCCTCAAAACACCGGGGTGTAAAGGCTCGTAAAGATGTGCCACATATTCGTTACCTCTATCAATTGCCAGGGAATACTGAATGAGGTCGTTTGTACCTATACTGAAGAAATCCACTTCCTTGGCAAGGACATCCGCCAAAAGTACAGCAGAAGGGACCTCTATCATAATGCCTGTCTTGATATCTTCATCAAATGGAATTCCCTCTCTCCGCAGCTCATTCTTGGTCTTCTCCAAATGTTCCTTGACCTGAATTATTTCTGACCTGCCGGATATTAAAGGGAAAAGCATCCTCACATCCCCGTATGCACTGGCTCTGAGTATTGCCCTGAGCTGTGTGCGAAACAGATTTGACTCTTTCAAACAGAGCCGAATCGCTCTCAGCCCGAGGGCTGGATTGCTTTCATCGTCCTGAGAGACTGACGACAAGAACTTATCTCCGCCAATATCCAGAGTACGGATTGTTGTTGGAAAGGGTGACATGCGCTCTACGACTTCTTTGTAAGCCAGAAAAAGTTCCTCTTCAATGGGAAGCTCCTTGTGAGCCAGATACATGACCTCGGTACGGTAGAGCCCTATCCCCTCAGCACCATTGGATATGACAGAGGAAATTTCCTCAAGGAACTCTATGTTAGCCTTGATCTTAAACCTGAATCCGTCCTGTGTCTCTGCAGGGAGGTTACTATATTGGATTACGTCCAGTCGATATCGTATGTAATCCTCCTGTTTTTCCCTGTAATGTCTTAAGAGCTCATCATCCGGATTTACTACTACTTCACCATATAGGCCGTCTACAATCAAAGTCTCCCCGGAAAATATGGAAGACGTGGCGTTTTCCAGACCCACAACTGCGGGAAGACCGAGCGATCTGCCCAGAATCGCCGTGTGGGATGTTCGGCTCCCCATGTCTGTAACAAATGCCAGGATTTTTTCTTTGGCCATTTGGACCGTATCAGCAGGAGACAGATCGTGTGCCACCAGTATAACCGGCTCCTCCAGCTGGCTGAAATCCACAGAAGGACTCCCAGACAAGAGCTTTTGGACTCTCCGCACTACGTACTTAATATCTTCAAAACGTTCCCTGATATACTGATCTTTTACTTGCTCAAAGAGTTCTCTAACATGGTCCAAAGCATTATTGAGGGCCCACTCTGCGTTAATCTGCTCTTCAGAAATTAACCTTAAGGTCCGCTCATAGACCATTCGGTCTTTGAGTATTAACAAATGGGCTTCAAAAATCCCTGAATGTTCTCTGAGTTCCTCGGGGATATCTGCAATCAACTTTTTTATCTGATTTTCCGCCTCAGAGACACCCTTTACAAATCGTTCTTTCTCCTGGTCAATCTCGCCTTTTTCAATTTGCCTTTTTAAGATCTTAACCTTGTGATAATCCAACAGGAAGGCAGGACCAACGACCACTCCAGGCGAAGCCCCTATTCCTTTTAAAACTGCCGAATCACCTTTTTTTTCTGACATCTTGATTAATCCAATTCGCCAAAGCGACTTTCTACTAAGGTCTTAAGATCTATCACAGCCTGGTTTGAATCCGAACCAACCGCCCTGACTGTCAGGACGCTCCCACGAGGGCAGGCAAGGGTCAAGACCTCAAGAATATTTTTCCCATCTACTTTCTTCCCATCTTTCACAAGCCATACATCAGCATTAAATTCACTTGCCTTTTGAGCAAAACGGCAGGCTGGCCGGGCATGAAGCCCCAGCCTGTTATATATAGTTACAGTGGCTTCACATTCCATGATTTCAAACTAGTAAATCGTATCAAAATAAAGGCTGCAGACCACTGGAAGAAAACACAGCAGAGGCTCAGCGGGTAAAGATTTTGAACCCTCACAAACTACAGTTGGAACACCCACGCTGGAAGAGCTTTTTATTAACCCAGCGCATGCCATGTTTGAGCAAGGCCTCTTCGTCATTGGAGATGGCCTCTATCACCTCCTCAGATTCCATGTAGCGATCAAGGTTAGGGCCCTCCAGGAAATATTGACGGAAACTATCAATATCATAGCATCCCATGTGAAAGATATCGATCTGATCCGCGTTCAGATACGCTATCCCTGCCACTGTCTTAGCCTGAAGTATCTCCCCAAAGATATCATTCATTTCATTATATTGCTCAATGCCTTCATTTTCCTTCCAGCTCCTGACGGTCCATTCCTTTCCGTCCTGGAATCCTTCACAATCCGGCTCCCTGACAATATAATAGAATTCCTCCACTCCCTCCCTGTCCCGGCTTCGACAGGCCATTCTGGCAAGGGGATAAGTGCGGCATGCACCAGGCCTGTCTTTATAAATCGCACATCCTTTTCCCTCTTCCAGAAACGGACATTTTAAATAGGGATCTTCCATCTTGACCAACACTACCGGAAGCCCTGAATTCTGTCCGACGTATATGCTTGTATAACGCTTTAGAAAGTCCCCGGACTTCATACCTAAATGATTCTTGAGCCTAAGTATGTCATAAGGCATGAGGACCAAGCTCAAATCATAACAGCAGTCTGTAAAACAACTCTTATCCGGCGTACATGAAAAGCAAAAGGTGTCCTCATCTTTTAATTGTCTGGATTTGTCAATATAAGCTTCAGGTCCTTGAGACATGAATTGAGTCTCCTATTTAAGATAACATTTTTAATTTTGCTGAAAGTACCCCATTTCCGGCATCATTTCAATTTTTTCGTCCATGCGACTCCAATGGCCCTCTCAAGGCCATCTATGACGATCTCCTGTTCCTCTGGTGTGATAAAGGCGTGCATGGGAAGGGACAGCACTTCCTCTGCGGCCTTTTCTGCATAGGGAAATGATCCTGGTCCAAGTCCCAGGCCTTTAAAGGCAGGCTGAAGGTGGACCGGGACAGGGTAATGAATGGCAAAGGGAATGCCTTCCTGTTTGAGAAAGCCGGTCACCTGGTCCCTCAACCCTTTGGGGATTCTCACTGTGTACTGGGCATACACGCATGTCCTGTCCGGCATTACTACAGGAGTCTGTATTTCCGGTATTTTTTGGTTAATCAGTTCTGAATAATGCCTGGCAGCTTCCTGCCTGGCCTTGATTTCTTCATCAAAGTGGGCAAATTTGGCCAGGACTATTGCTGCCTGGATGCTATCCAGCCTGGCATTAAGTCCTATTTCTTCATGCTTGTATCTGGCCCTCTGGCCATGAACCCTGAGGCACCTTATCATATCTGCCTTTTCCGGATCATCAGTGAAGACCATGCCCCCGTCCCCATATGCTCCAAGGGGCTTTGAAGGGAAAAAAGAGGTGACACCCATGTCGTTGAAGCCGCAGGACAGCCGGTTTTTGTATTTTGCCCCAAAGGACTGGCATGCATCCTCAATCACCAACAGGCCAAACTCCGACGCAATTTCATTGATTTCGTCCATATCAGGGCACTGGCCATAAAGGCTTACTGGGAGAATACCCCTTACCTTGGCCCCGGCCTTCTGCCTTGCAGCCAGAGCGTCCCGCATCTCGCCCGTGTCAAGATTAAAGCTTTTAGGGTCTATATCCACGAATACGGGCTTTGCCTTCAGAAGGGCTATGACTTCCGCAGTGGCTATAAACGTAAAGGGGGTCGTGATAACCTCTTCTCCGGGCCTTAAATCCATGGCCATAAGGGCAAGGAGCAGCCCGTCCGTCCCTGAGCCTACCCCTATGGCATGTTTGACCCCAACATAAGCTGCGAGAGCTGTCTCCAGATCCTCCACCGGCTTGCCAAGTATGAACTGGGTCTTTTTAATTATCTCGTGGATGGCCGAGTCTATTTCCTGTCTGTAGCTTTGATACTGCCTGCCTAAATCAACAAATTTCATGTCTGATTCCTCTGAAAATACCCCGTCTGCTGCGTTGCTTCGATTTCCTCGTCACTGCGGCGTACGCTAAGTACGCCTCGATCCTCCAAAATCTCGCGCCTTGCATCCGGGGCATTTTGAGCGGAATCATTTATAATCACTTTTTTCAGTGTATTCATGTCTGTATCCTTTCAAATTTTTTTAAGCGCCCTGCCGATGGCCTGGGCGGCGATTTCTATGTCCGATTCGGTAGTCCCTCGACCCAGGGTGAGACGAAGGGTTCCCAGGGCTACTTTTGGCGAGACTCCCATAGCAGCGAGCACATGGGAGACCTTAATATCCCTGTCGTGGCAGGCCGCACCGGTAGAGGCCATAATCTCCGGGGCCTGGGCCAGGATCTTTGCTCCATTCTGGCCGATAAGACTGACGCTCAGGGTGTTGGGAATTGTATTCTCAGGATCACAGTGCCTGATTATGGGATGGCCCAGTTTGGATAGTTCTGCATAGAGCTTGTCCCTGAGACCTGTTTCCCTTTCTGCCTCGGCCTTAATGTCCCAGGCAACAAAATCACAGGCAGCTCCCAGTCCGACTGCCAGGGGAACCGGTTCAGTGCCGGGCCGAAGACCCTGCTCCTGGCCTGCGCCGAACATGAGCTGACCAAGGGGTGCGCCTTTTCTGCAATAGAGGGCACCTATTCCTTTTGGCGCATAGAGCTTGTGTCCTGCAATAGTCAGGTAGTCTACCCCAAGATTTTTAACATCCACAGGGATCTTGCCCACGGCCTGGGCCGCGTCTGTATGGACCAGTACCCCACGTTCGCGGGCCAGTTGCGAAATCGCAGCTACCGGCTGAATAGCCCCGGTCTCATTGTTTGCCAGCATCACTGAGACCAGCACTGTATCAGGGCGTAAGGCCCTTTCAACTTCCATGGGATCTACAACGCCCTGACTGTTTACCTTTATAAAGGACACGTTCCACCCCTGTTCAAGCAAATGCAGGCAGGGATTCATAAGGGATGGGTGTTCTATGCGGGTGGTGATGATGTGTCGCCCTTTGCCGGACATGGCTTGGCATACGCCTGTTATAGTTAAATTGTTGGACTCTGTGCCTCCGCTGGTGAAGAGGATTTCAGTAGGATCCGCGTTGAGCAGCGATGCCACTTGGGCCCTGGCGTATTCCAGGGCCTTCTTGGCCATTTGGCCGAACCTGTGTCCGCTGCTGGGATTGCCCCATTTTTCTTTCAGTGCGGAATTTACTTCCTCCTGCACCGGCTTTGCAACCGGTGTGGTTGCATTGTAATCAAGATATATTTCAGACATTCTGTGATGGGACCCCTTTTCTTTTATTCATGAGCCTCTCGGGGCAATACGATTCCACATTTCTCTGCAATGGCTTTGGCAAGTTCCTTGAAGTCAGTATAACAACGCTGGGCTGAATACATATGTGCGCCGATTGCGCCATCCGCAGGTTTGAGAAAAAATATAGGTTTGCGCGCTTCCATGGCCATTGGCATAAGGCTACGGTAGTGCTTGAGCGTCGAGAGACAATAAGAGTCCTTGTCCAATGTTGGTACAACTGCTGCCGATTCGGCCATCACTGATTCGCGGTAAACTGATGGGATACGGGCCATCCATTTACCATAGGCCTTTACTGGTCGATCCAAGCGTATGTCATGCTGCATCAGTATATAACCCGCGGGAATCATATCAGCACCCGGTAGAATCAGATCAGGATTCGGATTCCTTTTCAATCTATCCCTCCATTCGGAACGCCACCGCCGCAATGTAGGTCCGAGGTTTTTAAGGCCCTGCAGGGAAAACAGGTCAGGGGCCAACGGGATTACAACGTGCTGAGCAGCGATAATGGCTGCACGGTTAATGGCCCCAAGATTGGGTCCTACGTCGATCAAAGCAAGACTGGCTTCACGGCTTTCTGTAGCCTTGTGAAGAATGCGGTAAAAGGCTGAGACGATGCGAAACGCTGCTTCGTCACCGTCATGGCAGCGTGGCCATGCATCAGAGAGCTTGTCTTCAAAAACCGACAGGCCTAAATCCCCAACGATAAGACCAACGTTGTCGCCCACATCTTCCACGTGAGGATCGGCGATATCGCCAATTCCTTTGAGGATAGGTTCGATAAAACCGAGCATGGTGTCCGTATGCGACTCATCCGGCCAGAGTTCCTCCAGCCGATCCTCGTCAAGGAACATAGAAGTCAGGTTCGCTTGAGGATCCAAATCGGCGGCAACGACGTTAACACCCATATCAGCATACATCCAGGCCAAATGATAGACCAGAGATGTCTTGCCTACTCCACCCTTATTATTAAAAAAAACTATGGTTTTCATGAAGATCTCCTGACTGTAACCAGAAAACTTCCCGGCTCAAACTGAAACTCCGGGGGCGGATTACCATTCTGCTCCAGTTCGTGTTTGGCAAGTGGTATCCCCATGCCAAAGCGTTGCACGAAACCTAACACTTGCATAGATTCGGCAATCAGGGGATTACGATAGTCCGTCGCGCCTTTGCCAAAGTTCTCCGGGTTTACCTGTCCGTAAAGACCGCCGGGATTGGAAATTTCGATTCTGTCAGAAAACCAGTATACTTTGACCGGCGCATTAGTGTTTTCATATGACCGATGCATCACCGCATTACGTACCAACTGGAGAAGCGCCGCAACCGGATAATCCGGTCTCTGAACCTCTTGGGAAGAGGATACTACGTCGATCGTTGTGGAGATGTTGATTCTAAGGAGTTCGTCCAACCAGCTCAAAGTACTATACAACGGACCTGATAATTCCTTGGGATTCTTTATGGGATCAGTGAGTAACTCGCCTTCTATGCGAAGGAACTGGACATACGCACATGGAATCCAGGCGAGGGGTTCTTTACCAAGTACGAGGATTGCACCAAAATTTGGTATGTTTTCCTTGGTCAAGAAACGTAATGAAGCGAGCTGCTGTTCCACTGGCCTTTGGTTCTGCTCCAATACATCAGGAGGTATAGCCGCGGGAAGATAGGTTTTTTTGAAAAAATCAATATCCAGATCCTCCAAAGACGCACCTTGTACAGGCCTATGGTCAAACGGAAGATCTACAGCCCTGCGTCGCTCTGCCAATCTCCTTTCGTCTTCGCTTGTGGCAATATCAAGACGGGGGCCTACCCGAATCCATACCCTGCCTTGATACCGTACAGGGGGACTATCTGAGGGCTCCACCGAGATCACTACCAGTTCACAACCATTTAAAATGCGTTTCTGCACAACCATTGTCGGTGGTGGAAGGATATTTCCGTCCGAACGCATGTTGGAGAGCGTTTTCAACAATTCATCCGTAATCCGTAAATTAGAACAGCTTCCATCATCATTGATACCGATAAAGATTATACCCGGTTGGCAATGACTAGGCAGATCG
>JAIWFS010000011.1:0-11605 GCA_048631505.1 archaeon
CAGTTAAGACGCCCTGCTGATCCTTTATTCGTCTATGTCGAACGCCCATGGTATATGTTCAATGGTCGGTTTTCCAATACCATGAAACATAATCGCCAAGACATCAAATCGAATTTCCCCGTCAAAGGGAACCAGCGTTGCGGTGACTCTTCATCCAGTTGGAAGCCAGCCCTGATCACTCATTGTCCAGGTCCTGATCACATACTTTATTATAGCTCTTCTCAAGATTGTATTTAATCTTTTTATTGACAATCTCCACCGTTTTTTCACCAAGATCGACTTCATAGACAACGCCCTCCTGGTTGACAAAAAAAGTCATGATTCCTGAAGCCCCATATTTTGCCGGGTAAGCGATCAAACCGAAACCCAGGATCATATTGCCGTTGACAACATAGTCATAGGCACCGCCGGGAGCGTTTTCTCCCTGTCTGGTGATAACTTTATAGTAATAGCCATGGTATGGTTGGGGCTTGCTGGAGTTGACGGCATAGCCTTCACTTGCGGCTTCGGCAATAAAGGAACCAAGGGGGCTTATCTCGTCACCTTCTTTTACCGGCCAGAACAAACCATTTTGTTTCCCTTCGTTACTCTTGATCTGCTGCGCAAATTCACGGACTCCATCACCATCACGGTCTTTACTCGCATACTCCAGCTGGGCCTCCACATAGGCCTGCATTACCTGGATTACATTAAGCTCATTTTCGCCTATCCTGCGGTTCAGCATCTCTTCCTTACCGGCCATAACGTCGAAAAACCAGCTTTCGCCACTTTTTACAACGGGGATTGCAAACGGCCAGTCGTCTTTTCCGATAATCAGGGTTGCTGAGGTCTGATCGATCATCTCAAGGCGATGTTTTTCATCGTATTTTATGATGAAATCAGCCGCCCCCTCTTTTCCTTCAACTTCATCACCGGAGAAAATAATCTCTTCGGCATCCGGCCCCAGAATTGCCATGGCCATCTTCGTATCATACTCCCGGACCGCAGCGACAAGGGCTGCAACCGCTTCTTGGGGCGAAGCAAAGCCTTGACCTAGCGGGTTCGTCGCGCCGGCAAAACCGTTGTCGACAGTCATTACTGTAAAAACCATCACCGCCAGCGCCATAAACCATAAACCTTGGGCCGTACGCATTATTTTATTTCTCAGACAACTAGTCATAGCAATATTCTCCATATCAAACTGCATATCAACAAGTATATTTCATGCTACCTGCGACGACCTCCGCCTCGACCTCCGCCCCCGCCGCGACTGACATTGCGGCTGGCGCTGCCACGCTGGCTCATTTGACTGGTCCGCCGGCCGGAGCCGGAGCTCTTGAAAGCGTTGGACTGCTGCGGCCGGGAGCGATTGACTGAACGTTGGCTGCCGGAGAGATCTCGCCTGGTGGTATCGGCCGACCGGGAAGCTTTTTGATTAAAGCCCGGTTCCTGTTTGCGGTTGATCTGCTGACGGTTATTACTGTTAAAGCCCTGTTTTTTAATTGAATCGCGAGTTTTGCGGTCAAGGCCTTGAGAAGCGTGTCCGCGGCCAATATCTTTCTTTTTGGCGGCCCGGTCGGACTGGCCGAAACGTTTCCTCGTATCTCTATTATTGTAAGCCACCCCCTGCCGGTGTTGGGGGTTGTGTTTCCAAGACTTCCGGTTGCCTTTGTCACGGTGATTAATGTTAACGTTTTTGTTGAAATTGGCGGTGCGGTTAATGTCTACATCAATATCACCGCGCCTCCAATTGGGGTGGCACCAGCCGACCGCTGCAGCTCCAATAATAACCCCGGCGGCAAATCCATAACGTGGAGGCGGTGGATACCAAAGATAAGGCGGGTAGGCAGGATACCACCACGAACCGTAAACAATGGTGGAATTGTAGTATGGTACGTAAACAACTTCGGGATTGGCGGACTCAATAATGATGATTTTTTCTTCAATAATAACCTTCTGCTCCTCGGTTGTTTCCAGGTTACCTTCCGCCTTGGCCTTGGCGCGGAGGGTCTGAACCATATCCATGACGGCTTTCTGGTCATCGAGAAAATAGTCGCCCAGTCTTTTCGTGGCCTCAAGATTATCGTTCATTGAAGCCACGACAGTGGGGAAATGACAGAGTGATTTTACGCTGACATCCCATTTTTTTTCCTTTAATGCCTCATCCAGAGCATCTTCCTTGAGGCTGGGATCTTGCTTGACAAAGCGGGCAGCCGCAACAATCTCAAGGGGATAAGTTGCAGCCATAAACATCTGGGCCAGCAACGGGTCCGGGTAGAGAGCGATCGGGGCAAGAATCTGGGTAAGCTCTTCTTGGCTGGCAGCACTCTCTGGTTTACTGACAGCACTATCTGAACTCTGGGCCGACTCCTGTCCATCCTGTCCCGCCGAGGCGTTTCGAACTATGACCGAAGTTGACAGCAAAAGGCTGAAAACAACAAAAAACAACAATACCTGTAGATGATTTTTACAGTTTCTCATAATCTTCCCTCTTTCTCGTGGGGGATGAGATGATAGGAAATCGCTTTTTGCGATTGGACTGAAACGGCACTCCCAAGCACCACACACTAATTTCTATAGCACTGTTGGAAGCTGCAGGTCAAGAAATTTTCAATGTGTCGTGAAAAAGAGGGAAAAATAAATGTTTCGGCCCCTGGAGGAGTTAATTCACGCATATTTTGTGCGCACCTGGCCAATAGCTACTTGTGAAAATCAGCTGGAGGGAATTAATGAAGGGTTGATTCCGATTCTTCGTACGGGGGCCAGCCGTCATCAAATTCCTCATAGACTACCGACCCATGATCCGGTTTTGGCTTTTTGCATCGAGACCCCGCATCCTGCTTCCAAAGCCCCAGGTGCTTGAGTATCTTACGAATCACGTCTGGGTCCTGGATCAGGCTGATAATCCGCATCCCCGCCCGCCTCGCCTGAGCTCGCGATGGCGGGCAGGTCAGAGCCGCACCGGGGGCAGGTCAGGAGGTCAACCTCCCAGACCTTGTCGAGGAGCCGCGTAGCGTAGCCGACAAAGTTAACGCTTGATTTAAAAAACGGAATTACAGGTAGATGATTTCCCCGGAGAGCACCTCGGTTACCTCGGCATTATCTCGTTTCACCAGAAGGGTGCCCGAGGAAGCAAGGCCGCTGATGCTTCCCTGCATCACCATCCCTTCATGCTCGAAGCGAACCTTTCTTCCCAGAGAGCTTGAACACCGCTCCCACTCAGCAAAAAGAGATGCGGTTTTTCCGTCATAGGCGTTTGTTATCACCATATCCAGTTCTGAAAGGATCTGCTCGAGAAGGATGTCCCGACTGACGGCTTTCCCGGTTTCGTGGTGGATCGTTGTGACCTTATCGCGAAGATCACAAGGGAACTGGGATGCGTCGCCTTCAATATTCAGGCCGATTCCCAGTACCATGAAAAGGGTATCTCCGACCTTTTTGGATTCACAGAGAATTCCGCAGACCTTTTTTCCTTGTATCAGGACATCGTTTGGCCATTTTATGCTGAGTCCGTCTATATCCAGGGCAGAGAGCGCCCTGAACACAGAAAGGCCTGCAAGGAGGGGGATGGCGGGAAAGAGTCTCTGGGGAAGAACGGGATGGAGAACAGCGGAAGCAAAAAGATGACGGTTCGAGCCGCTTTCCCATGTTCGGTTCTTTCGTCCTTTACCGGCGGTCTGCCGGTCAGCGAGAACAACAAGACCCTTTTGGCTGAGAAGTTCGTGGTCATCGAGCAGTACGGAATTGGTAGAATGGGCTTCTTTGAGTAGAAGAAGCGACAGCCCCACATGCTTGCGGTGTGTGTTCAGGGGCCTGATTCTATGTGAGAGGGGATGTTTCATGGCTGTGGAGGGAATAATTATGTTTTTTTCAGAACAAACAACAGTTGTTTTTCAACAACGGACGCATTCAATTTGACACAGATTTCTTCCACTTGCCCATCGTAGGGAGAAAGGATCGCATTTTCCATCTTCATGGCCTCGAGATTGGCAATCTCCTCGCCCTTGTGAACAATGTCGCCAATCTTGAGCGCTCCGCGCTTGGGGTTTCCGATCCGCCAAACATTTCCATTGATGGGAGCACCGATTTCGTTTTTCCCGGAGGCTATTCTGATTTCAACTCTTTTGGCCCTAGGGGTATCAACGGAGTAGACCCTTGTCTTGTTGTTTACACGCATGACCACATGGATGTGTCCTTCATGTTCAGCGCCCACTGAAGTGAGCTCTATGGTGTAGGGTTTGCCCCAGAGATCGAAATCCACCTTGTCACCGGGATTCTTGAGCCCTTCCCGCCATACATCGGTGGGAAGAACAAACGGGGCCTCACCGTATTTTTCCACGAAGTCAACCATCAGGAGGGCGTCCTTCGGATGCATGAGGTAGAGAATAAACTCTTCCTCCGTTGGTGCCCTTTCTAAATGAACGGTAAGTTCGGCACTGATCCTGTTGAGATCGTCATCTTCCAGGGAATCGAGGGGAGAGAGTTCCTTCCTTTTTGCCATCATCTCCTTCCACTCGTCGCCGAAGGCGCTCTGGTAGACCCATTCATCGGGCCAGCCCATGGGAAGCTTTCCGTAGCCGCCAAGGAGCAGGTTCTTGAAGTCGCCGGGAGTTTTTCTGAAAAGGGTGAGAAGCTCCTTCTGCTCCTCTTTGCTCATGGCGCTCATATCCTGTTTTTTCCCCTCGACAAATTTTGCGAGGAGTCTGGTGATGTGTTTGACCCCGGATTCTCCGCCTTCTTTAGCGTACATGTTGACGATTCCGCTGCAGGTAACCCAGGTTAACTGGGATCCCGGGGTCACGTCGAAGTATTTGACGATTTTGTTGTAGAGGGACATGATCCTGAGAATGGCGGGCATCAGGTGAAGGAACCCGCCTTTTTCCGCCTGCTCAAAGGAGCTGGGGAAAGCCCCGCCCGGCATCTTGTGGGAAGTGACCGTATGATCGAATCCTTTGAATGGTGATTCGGCCCACTCATAATGACTGATCCACTCACGGACCTTCTGGACCGCAAGCTCTGTCTGCTCACGGTCGAGATGGACCTTGATCCCGGATTCTTCGAGAAATGCCTGGACTCCGAGGATTGGCGCCTGTCCGTAGAATCGGGTAAGTGAATCCTCTTCGACGTCGATTATCTGAGTGCCCGCCTCGGCAGATGCAAGGAGAGCAGGAAGCGCGAGGCCGTCTGTTGCATGACGATGATACTGCACAACAAGATCAGGATATTTTTGTTTGATGGCGTCAACCAGGCTCCTGATGCGTGCGGGACTTCCCACACCGGCCATATCCTTGATGCAGAAGATGATTTCGTCGGTTCCGGCGCACAGGTCAACAATATCATCTACGCATCCCAGATAGTATTCGTTGGTGGTCCAGTCCGCCTGGGTGAAGGAGATCGCAGGCTGAAAGAGCCGTCCTCGCTTCATCACCACCTCGGCAACAGACCGCATATTCCTGATGTCGTTCAGGAAGGAGAAGCATCGCCAGACGTCTATGTCTACTTCCTTCACCACATATTCGATGACGTTTTTCGGGTAGGGGCGGTATCCCCAGAGGTTCGTTTCCCGGATAAGCGTCTGAAGCAGCACACTCGGCATTGTTTCCCTGAGGATTTCAATCTCCTTGAACGGGCTCTCCCTTCTGTTCATGATCCCTACATGCCATCGTGCACCTCCGTGACACTCTGAACTAAAGAGATTCATCTTTTCATAATAGGGTGCAAGCGTTGCAAGATCATGAATGCGGTGCCTGTTCTTGAAGTCGGATTGTCCTGCGTCACGCATGCCCGTGCAGGTCAGCATGACGCCATCAAGTGAACGAATTTTTGAGACGATATCACCCGGGCTCATCCCCGGTCGTACGTAATTTTTCATGGTTTTATCCTACATCCAACCCTGTGGTCCGAGTGCTGAGATTTCAGCAACGAATTTTGCAATTTTAAGGACTTCGTCTTCGCTGTCCTTTTCCTTGAACATGGAGACCAGTTCATCCATATGATCTTCGATAAATCTGGTTGAGAACTCCCCTTTTTTGAACGCTTCGTGCCGGATAATACTCAAAAGGAGGGGGGCAAGGGTCTTGATCCCTTCAACCCGCAGATTCCTGCTGAGTATCCGGTCCATTGTCCGTATTGCCGAATCCCGGTTCGGACCGGCGGTCATCATCAGCATGAAGAGGGAGTCATAGTATGGCGGAATGTCTGCGCCTTCGTAGACACCCGGTGAAATCCTGACTCCTGGGCCTTGCGGGATCTGGAGGCGTGAAATCGGTCCGAAGGATGGACTGAATGTCCTGGGGTCCTCGGCGTTGATCCGGACCTCAAGCGCCCACCTGTTGGGAACGATATCTTCCTGTTTGAATAAAAATTTCTTTCCTTCAGCTGCGTCGAGCATGAGACCGACTATGTCCATGCCTGTAATGAGCTCTGTTATTCCATGCTCTACCTGCAGGCGCGTGTTGACCTCCAGGAAGTAGAATTTATTGGTTGATGAGTCGAAAATGAACTCTACCGTTCCAGCCGTTGCATATCCTATTTCCCGCATGAGGCGGGTTGCAGTAAAGCAGATCTCTTTTCTGATATCATCGCCTATGGATGGAGAAGGAGCTTCTTCTATGATTTTCTGATTCCTTCTCTGAAGGGTGCATTCGCGTTCAAACATGTGGAAGGTGTCTCCATGCTGGTCCGCGACTATCTGCACCTCAATGTGGCGGCCCTTCTCAATATACTTTTCAGCGAGAAGCTTATCGTCGCCAAAGGATTTTTTTGCCTCGGAACGCGCCTGGTTCAATGCGGTGGAAAGTTCCTGCTCGGACTCCACCTTGACCATTCCTTTGCCTCCGCCACCTGCAGCCGCTTTGATGAAGATAGGAAAGGCAACGGCATCATTTTTCATCCACGCCTTGATCTGGTCGATATCCGTTACATCAGTGATTCCGGGTATGGTTGGCACATTTGCCCGAACGGCGATCTTCTTCGCCTCGATTTTATCTCCCATGGACTTGATGACCTCGGAAGATGGGCCTACCCATATAAGCCCGGAATCGGTTACCATTTTGGCAAATTTGGCATTTTCCGCCAAAAATCCCCATCCAGGGTGAATGGCGTTGGCACCGCTTGTCAGGGCGGCTTCAATCATCTTTTCCATGTTCAGGTATGACTCTGCAGGGGGTGCTTCTCCAATATGGACAGCCGAGTCAGCCACCATGACATGGAATGAGAGACGATCAGGTGTGCTGTAGACTGCGGTTGTGGGTAACTTTCTGTCGCGGCATGTGTGCATGATCCGGACGGCAGTAACCCCCCGGTTCGCAATCAGAATTTTTTCGATCTTTGAATTTTTTCGTCCCATGAAATGACTCCTTTTCTGCCTGAAAAAACAATTTTTAAATATGTCATAAGTGCTATGCAATTGCAAGAGGATGGTGCGGGTATCGGGTATCGGGTGTCAGGAAAAGCAGGTTTCAGGGATCATGGAATACTGCAAAAGGCAAAAGTTAAAGGATGGGGAGTGAAAACAGGGTCAAGGTGAAAGGGCAGGTGTCAGGGATTGGGATTCAGAATACCCTTTTATTTGTATTGTTGGGGGAAGAGGTCTGAATCGAATGAGTGCCGGTTCATGCACACATCGTCCCAATCCAGTCGCCCACCCAGTGCGTGATTGCAATCACTACAATTGCGATCACAAGGTGTTCTCCGACGATCTTCCAAGGTGGCTTTCCCTGTGTTCTGGCGATAATGTAGCTCAGAACGGCGAGGATGGACAGTCCCCATATCAAACTCACGACGATGGCAGTGGAGAGAGTTAGAAGAAGAACAGGAACAATAAATGTCATTGCGAACAAAAACTTCGTCAGGAACGTCGCAATAGTAGCCACCCAAATTTGCTTGGTGGTGTTGGTGTTTACCGCTTCCTCTGAAACGTGGATACCTAAGGCATCTGAAAACGCGTCGGCAATGGCGATTGTTAAAATCCCTGCAAGGACCACAATTTTGGAATGCGTCCCTGAGTGGAGACCGACCATGAGACCGAGGGTCGTGATGACCGCCGATGTCAACCCAAACGAAATGCCCTTGCGCAATGAATCCTTCAACTGTGTGTTCTCTCTCAGCACCCAATAAGCGCATCAGCGGCTGGTGTCGCGGCTTGCCGCGGTATCCGTCCGACTGAATGCACTTGTTCGAATTTGATCTTGTCGTAGTTTTTCTTGTAGCCTTTTATCACCTAAAGCAATACACAAACGCCTTAGCTCGCTCGTCTTTTTTATCCGCATTGTGATGGAATGCGGACTCATATCAATCTTCATCCAAAATACTCTCTAAATGTTTTATATCATCTTGATCTTGCCCACTTAAGCGTTTTGTTATTCGAACGAAATAAGAATTTTTGCAGCGCGAAGCCGCCGTCAAAACTCCAGTTGAACTGAGCTGCCTTTGCAATTAAGTTTCTATTTGGAATTTGATATGCGTTTTATGGTTTCGCATAATAGAATAATATGAGGGTCGTGAGAGTTGGGCAAGGAATAATTGCATTTCCGGTTCTTCGTGATCCTTTTGAATCCGGTGTTTGCAGCGGCTGCCATGGCCATTAGCAAGGAGATTTTCATGGACAAGGAAGTAAAGATCTATACAACCCCTGGGTGACCATATTGCAAGATGGCGAAAGAGTTTCTTTCGAAAAAAGGTGTGCCGTTTACTGCTTATGATGTCAAGAAAGACAAGGAAGCCCTGAAGGAAATGAAGAAAATATCCGGCGGTGCCCTCAAGGTGCCTGTTATGTCGGTGTGCAACGAGGTGATGGTGGGATTTGATCGTGGTCGCCTTGAACAGGCCTTGAGCTGTCTTGAGCAGAGCTCAGAGATTGAGTAAGCCAGTACGGAGGTAATTATGGCCAAAGTAACCATCTATTCCACAGACGGTTGCCCTTTTTGTGCCAAGGCAAAATCGTTCCTGGCGGAAAAAGGCATCAGTTACGAAGGAATTGAAGTCCTGCCAGGATCAAATGCCTGGAGGGAGATGAAAGAGAAGACCGGCAGCGGCTCTCTTCCGCAGATACTGATCGGGGATGAACCGGTTGGAGGATACTGTGATCTGGTCCATCTGGAGGCCACCGGTGAGTTGAGCCAAAGATTGGGCTTGGCCGAGGAGGGGCCGGTCACTACCCTATACGACGTGATCATTATTGGTGGCGGCCCGGCTGGCCTGAGTGCTGCAGTCTATGCGGCCAGAAAGGTTCTCAAGACCCTTCTTGTCAGCAAGGACATCGGAGGGCAGATGGCCTGGACTTACGATGTGGATAATTACCTAGGTTTCAGCCAGGTGGAGACTGCCGATCTCATCGCAAAGTTTGAAGAACATGTTGAGAAGTATGGTGTTGAAAAACTTGTGGGGGTTGAGGTGAAGGCCCTGGAATTGACCGGGAAGATAAAAAAGGTCATCACAGGTGACGGGAAGCAATATCTTGCCAAAACAGTGGTCATCGCCACAGGAAAGCGTCCCCGGCCGCTCAATGTGCCTGGGGAAAAGGAATTGATCGGCATGGGGGTGACCTACTGTTCCATTTGTGATGCCCCCCTGTTTGCAGATCTTGACGTGGCGGTGATGGGCGGCGGGAACTCGGCTCTTGAGGCAGCCATTGACCTGATAAAGGTTGCCCGGAAGGTGTATATGGTCTCTTTGACGCCCCTTACTGGTGATGAAATCATTCGAGACAAGGTCATGAGTTCACCAAAGGTGGAAATTTTCATCAAATACAAGGCCCTCCGGATTGCAGGTGAATCTACAGTTGAGGGGATTGAGATCGAGTCGCTGGAGACCGGCGAGAAAAAAAGGCTCGATGTACAGGGGATCATGGTGGAAATCGGCCTGCTCCCCAATTCCGAGCTGGTACTGGACACCATGGAGATCAATCGTATAGGAGAGATCGTGATAGACTCAAGGTGCCGCACAGGTGTTTCAGGGATTTTTGCCTGCGGGGATGTGACGGATGTGCCTTACAAACAGGTCATTGTTGCAGCAGGCGAAGGGGCCAAGGCCGCCCTGTCGGCCTATGATTACATCATAAAGCAGAGATAGGTGATGCTGATTCCAGTTAGGCTAATCTTTTACAGTGCTTGGGGCAAATTATAGTAATTTCAGCTGGTTGTGGGCGCATTTTTCCTGTGTGGCACTACGCCGTCTCCTTCTTCGCTGTTCCAAGGGCTTATGCGTCTCCTTGTCGGCTGCCCTAATAACTGGCGGTATCGCCACTCCTACTGCCTGAAAAACCTTGCCGCAGACATCCCTGCACTCAGTACGAACTATAAGGCGCTTGCCAGACGCAGATATCTCCACTTCCTGCAGTGCTCCAAGGTCCTGACAAATATCCGCCCATTCAAATTTGTGCCCCTTGAACTCAAGCCTCTTCTCCAGTTCTTTGCGTAACATCAAGGCTAAAAAACTGCAGAATACGTGGCCCCGGATAGTCTCATCCCTCCTATGATAAATCGGACGGGTCTCAAGGACACTCTTTATGTCTCGAAAGACCTTTTCTACCTGCCATAGCTCTTTGTACTTCAATGCTACCTGAGATGCAGGCATCTTCTTCTTAATCAGACTTGTCTGTAAGACCCACTTACCATCATACCGGGCCTCATCTTCAACTTTCTCCCGGTCTATTTCAAAGCCTTCTCCAAGTGTCTTCAGATACCGGCGGTAACCTCGGTTCCCAACCAACTGCTTCGAACCCCGGGAAAGAGAAGCTTTCAAGCTCTCAAGAATCGTCTGTCGAACCAGAGCGTCTCTATTGGCCTGCTCTTTATCTAAACATACTACATATCGATGACCACCTTGATAACTCTCCTTTACCTTTAGCTCCCAACTCTTGCCCTGACTTCCCTTGCGCTCAACTCTCACCTCCTGCCATCTGCCACCACGAAGCAGGATGTCATCATAGACCTCTTTCACATTCCTCATCTTGACACCAAGGATGTAATCTACGCCGGACTCCTCGAGAGCTTTCATGTTCTCCTTGCTGATCATGCCACGGTCAGCCACAATGCAAAATCTATTCGTTACTCCAAAACGCTTTCCAAGCCTCTCTGTGACCGGCTGTAATGACTTGACATCTACTGCATTCCCCGGCCATATCTCACAGCAAACCGGCCTGCCTTCATCATCAATAACCGCTCCAACCACCATCTGCTTTAAATCAGGCCTGTGGTCCTTGCTATGACCATGCTTCCCAAGCTCATCTCCACCACTGCCTTCAAAATAAAGAGAGGTGATATCGAAAAATACAATCTCTAAACCGGTAAATAGATCGCGATTCCTGAAGAAGATCTGCTCCTCAATCTTGTCTTTGATATGGCGTTTGGTACGAGGATCCGCTCCGTCACCACCATCAATTTCTTCGCCCAACCACCACATCGCCCGATAAAGGTGGTGTAATTCCAGTTTTTCTGTACCTGTAAAACAATAATCCCTCCGCCACCTGTTCGCTGCCCTGTCCGATCCACCAGCAAATAACCGATGCATCACAGTCAAGAAAATCGCTCTCTCAACGTCAAATTCAAACTTCCGCTCTGTACTTGCCAATATACTCCGAATAACTGCCCCAATACCCAACTGATTCCATAGACGCCCAAATATA
>JAIWFS010000012.1:0-11598 GCA_048631505.1 archaeon
TCCAGGTCCAGCAAAGCCAGAAGATAAGACTCGAAATAAGGATAGCAAACCCCCAGACTCTGTGACCTAAAAGCTGTGGTTTGCCTATATTCACGTTTCCTTCCGAAACCGTTGAATAATTGTATCTCTACGCCAGTTCCAGTCGTCTTTGTAGGGATAGTCTATGGTGAAGTGTCCTCCCCTGCTCTCCTTTCGCTGACTGGCTGCAATAATGATGAGTTCCGCAACCTGTGCGAGGTTCCTCAGTTCTATAAAATCCCGGGTGAGGATATATTCCCAGTAGTGCTGCTGGATCTCTTCAAGAATCGGTGAAAGGCGCTGTCTGGCCAGTTTAAGTCTTTTTGTGCTGCGGACAATGCCGACATAGTTCCACATCAGACGCCGAATTACATCCCAATTGTGAGAGATAAGGACCGCCTCTTTTAAATCCACAGCTCCCCTGGTTTCCCAGGGAGGCACTTGGGGAAATGATTTTGCCTTCAAACCGGTAAACACCTCACTGATCTTTAGAAAAGCCTGGTGAGCCATGGCAAGGGCTTCAAGAAGGGAGTTTGACGCAAGCCGGTTGGCACCATGCAGACCAGTACATGCAGTTTCTCCCAAAGCAAAAAGGCCTTCAAGGTCTGTCTCTCCGTAGTTGTCAGTAACCACCCCTCCACACATATAGTGGGCTGCCGGCACAACCGGTATCGGCTCCTTTGTAATATCGATCCCAAAGCCCAGACAGGTCTCATAGATATTTGGGAAACGCTCCAGGATGAAATCAGCAGAACGGTGACTAATATCCAGATATACACAGTCCTTTCCACTATTCTTTAATTCAGTATCTATGGCCCTGGCGACTATATCTCTTCCGGCAAGCTCCTTCTGCTGAGGATCATATTTCTCCATGAAGGGCCTGTATTCAGGGTCCAGCAGCCTGGCGCCCTCTCCCCTGAGCGCTTCTGATATAAGAAAATTTTTGGCCTTAGGATGATAAAGACACGTGGGATGGAACTGCACGAATTCCAGATTGGCAATCCTGGCTCCGGCACGGTACGCTACAGCTATACCATCACCTGTGGCCACATCAGGATTGCTGGTATACAGGTAAACCTTGCCGCACCCGCCCGTGGCGAGCACTGTTATCGGGGCCAGGAAAGTGTGGATCTTACCTGTCGCTACTTCCAGCAGATAAGCCCCCAGACAACGTTCCTTCTCCATGCTGCCGGGCGAATATGCCTTGATCATGCTTTCAGTAATGAGGTCAACTGCAACATAGTCTTCAAAGACCTCAACAGAAGGCAATCTGTCGACACTATCCATCAAGACCCTCTGCACGGATCGCCCGGTAAAATCCCCAACGTGCACTATGCGGCGGCGAGAGTGTTCTCCTTCCTTTCCCAGATCCAGCACATCAGGATTGTGCGATTCCCTGTTGAATTCCAATCCAAGGTCTTCTAGCTCCCTTATACGGTCCGGGCCCTGGCTGACTATCATTTTGACAATATCTTCGTGACACAGACCGTCTCCTGCGCGCTGCGTATCTTGTTGTTGCAGGTCAAAGCTATCATCAGGACCAAAGACACAGGCTATGCCGCCCTGAGCCAAGTTTGTAGCCGTGTCGGATTCGGTCTTTTTCGTGACCACGGTTACCTGTCCCAGCGGGGCGAATTTTATTGCGAGACTCAGCCCGGCTATCCCGCTCCCTATGATAAGAAAATCGGTTTTGAACTGCATATAGATAGGTCCTTTAATTTTCTGAGCCGAGGGAATCTCTTATAGGTCCGAATACCGCTGAAAAACGTTTTTCAAATTCAGGAAGAAGGGCCAACATGATCTCCCGCATTGAAGGATCAGCGGCCCTTGACGTCCTGAGACGCATAATATGCATCCATTCCTCAAGGGTAGCATGGACCATGATCTCGGTCTTACAGGAGTTGGGCAGCGCAGTACGGGCAGCCTGGGGAGAGCTTGTCTTAAGGAGTTTAAGATAAATTCCCTCTGCTTGTGACATCGCATCTAACCATAACCGGTATTCATCAGATCCCTCCTTGAAAAAACAAGGCCGGATAAACACTACCTCGCCCCCGAAGCGGGCTTCACCATATCTACAATAACGCTGGGATTCCTGGAGATATGAAGCAACTCTATGGCGCACCAGTTCATGGGAAACTGCCCGGTTAATTATTAGATGAACCAGAAGTGTCCGGTGTCTGATAAGTTGTTCCAAAGGCAGGTTTTCAATTTCCTCCGGAGGCAGCACACGAACAACAATACCATCTTGCGGTACCCAGCCAAACCGTGGAACCAGATCCTCAAATAAAACAGGATGGAACTCTGTAAGCTTTTTCAATACAGCCTTCACAACCTTCAGATCACGGTGGTACCGGGCAAGGTCCCTAAAGACCCTTGGATTCCCAGACAGGAGGTACTGCTTGCGTTCCAGCTTATCCACCTGGCAGAACCTTGGTATCCTCTCAAAAAACTTGTGCATGGTGAACTCGCTGTCCACCTCTATCTCCAGCACGACCTGGGCCATCTCAAGCACTGATTCATGACCTCGTTTTATTATTCCTTTGATAAAAGGCTTGGCTGACTCCGGAGATATCCGGTCTTCACTCTTGTAACAGACCCGTCCACAACGCTCGATCTGCTCAAGCAGCCTTCCATGAGTAAAAAATTCGTCCAATACACTAAAGGAAGGATCTATGACTTTCATGCAATCACTAAATCACTCAATCACCAAATCACCAAATCAATCCTCTGCCTTATAAAAAGCAGCAAACGCCCTATAGGTCATAAACAGGTCAGTCTTATGTGCAACCTCAAAGGGCGAGTGCATATTTAGCAGGGGAGGTCCTGCGTCGACAATGTCCAGGCCGCGCTGGGCGAGATACTTGGCTACAGTACCCCCTCCGCCTTCGTCCACCTTTCCCAACTCTCCGGCCTGCCAGACGACTTTGGCATCGTTCCAAACGCGCCTCAACCAGTTAACATATTCAGCATGAGCATCATTTGCTGAATACTTTCCTCCTGAGCCGGTATATTTCGTCAGGCAAACCCCGTGTCCGATCAGTGCATCATTACGTTCTTCATGGACTTCTTTATAATCAGGGTCTATCCCTGCTGTAACATCCGCTGAAATGGCCTTGGACGCAATAAGCATTCGTACGAGGCTATCCGCCTCGATTTGAAGCCCTCCGTTCCGCATGAGATCATACAACACCACCTCAAAAAAACTGGATTTGGCCCCTGTATTTCCGTCACTACCTATTTCTTCCTTGTCAAGAAACAGGGCGACTGAGGTAACTTGAGGTTCCTCAAGTTCAAGGATGGAGTAAAGAGAGGCATATGCACAGGACCTATCATCCTGCCCATAGCCACCTACAAAGGCCCTGTCCAGGCCCACGTCCCTTGAAGCACCTGCAGGGACAATTTCCAGCTCCGCACTTATTAGA
Source organism: archaeon (assembly GCA_048631505.1). Taxonomy (GTDB): domain Bacteria; phylum Desulfobacterota; class Dissulfuribacteria; order Dissulfuribacterales; family UBA3076; genus UBA3076. Next base: position 3,441 of record JAIWFS010000012.1, read on the forward strand.
TCCTCTTCCACCAGGCCGTATCTTTCGTTCAGAATCCTTAAAATACGTAATTTTACGCCATCCTTCAGGTCTTCAGGGCCTAAAAGAGGTAAACCCCCTATCAACACATTAAGCTTCTCTGCCGGTATGGCCTCTGAAATCTTTTTCTCACCCTGCACCTTACGGGCAAGATGTGGCAAAAGATCATTTATTGTAAGTACAGGATCATGAGGATCCTCACCAAACTCAATAGGAATTGCGCTCCCGTCTTCTTTCAGTGCCAGGCCATGGATAGCCAGAGGACGGGCTACCCAGTGAAACTTCTTGATTCCTCCGTAATAATGTGTCTTTAAAAAGGCCATTTCCAGATCTTCATAGAGGGGATTCTGTTTCAGGTCCAAACGGGGTGCGTCTATGTGTGAAGCAATGATCCTGACCCCATCACCGACAGGTGCCTTACCTGTTACGGCCAGGGCAGCCGCCTTCCCCCTAAAGGTCCACAAGAACCGATTGGAACCGGGCCCGGCCTGTTCAAACGGCACAAAACCTCTCTCCTGCGCCATGTTTACAATGATGTTAACAGACTCCCGTTCGGTCTTTGCTTTACTTATAAAGTCCTTATACTTGTCTGAATACAAAAGGGCCTTTTTTCGATCTTTAGCTGTAATCTGAGACCAAACAGATCTTCGGCTACGACACAAATCCTTTTCAAGGCGTTTCCACTCGGTTTTAGAAAGACGTTTTTCGCTCATTTTTCCTCATCCTGGACCTAAAGGGTACAACCTTATCTTTTTTTGAACAGGCTGGTTCTTTTTCTCTGGATTTCACAATTGGCAAAAGCGGTCGCACCCTATCACACTTCACACCATTATTTTTACAGATATCAGAAATCCCTTCAATCTGGCTGTCTGTTGCGGACATAATAGACACAAAGACTCTCTTAACTCCGTATCTTTTAACAATGTCGGGTATGTCTTCCCTGTCTCCCAAGACCTTGATGCCATGGATTATTTGGCTTTTTTTCGCAGGATCGTCATCAATAAAACCCACTGGCAGATAATCGTGTTTTGAATTACGCCTAATTTCCCTCAGAAACAGATCTCCGCCATCCCCTGCTCCAACTATTAGAATAGGTGTAGAATTGCTGCGCTCGGCCTGCAGACTGAAATATTCCTTAAAGAGTCGCATAAGTAAACGGACGCCACCTATCATTATCAAAGTCAATAGGGCATCGTTCAGGAAAAGAACTCTGGAATAACCTTCGAAGCGGTAAATATATAAAAGCAATCCGACAATAATTAGGGAGCTAGCTACAACTGCCTTAAAGATCCGCCCCATATCTCCGATACTCACATACCGCCATTGACCTCTATACAGCCCAAAGATCCAAAAACAGCACAGCTTGATAGGGATAATCAAAGGAAGAGATTTCTCTACAAGCTGTTGATTCCACAAATTAATAACACCGTCGTATCGAAGAAGATAAGAAGTCAGATAGGCGATGGTAATAAGCACAGTATCCACCACTGCCTGGAGAATTTGCTTTTTGTTAAGCACTCGGGATAAAAGTGAGGATCGTCGAAACAGGGTATCTGAATCCCCTGCCTTGCTATCATAAACAGTACCATTCAAGTGTGTAAGAAATGTTCCGAAAAACAAGGAAATCACCGCTACTACACTCAGCATAATCAGAAGTCCCTGGGCACTTTGGTATGACAGATATAATGCTATGGCTGATATGCTTCCCGCCCATGCCATGAGTGTTAACACAGTCCTTTTTTCTGAATATCCCAGCAAAACCATGCGATGAGAGGTATGATCACGCCCCCCTTTAGAAATAGGTCGTCCGGTCTGGACCCTGGTAAAGGACACAAGGGCGGTGTCAAAGAGTGGTATAATCAGGACAGCCACAGGGACCACCAGCACCAGTACCAAGCTGGTAACTCCGGTATAACCTCCGGCTGCTGGATCAGGTAGCCCTGACGTCCAAGTACCTGTTACGGTCAGACCGGCCAGGAGAAAGCCCAGGAAGAGGCTTCCGCAATCTCCCATAAATATTTTGGCTGGATTAAAGTTATATATCCAGAATCCAGCAGTAGCCCCTGCAAGGAGTATAGCCGGCAGACCTAATAGAATCGGACCTCCAAGTTGGCTATATACCCAAAGTGAACAGGCAGCTATAAACGAAATGCCGGCCGCCAGACCATCCATGTTGTCCAGAATATTGACCGCATTGGTAATAGCTACGAACCAAAAAAGTGTTACGATTATGGATGCGGCGGGATGCCCCAGCCCTTGTATCCTCACCCCCCCGGCCACAATCAGAGCAGAGATGATTAATTGCCCTATAAATTTACTTTGAGGCGACAGGTCGTTAACATCATCAACCAGCCCCAATAAGAACATTGCACTTGCTCCCAGAGTCAGGACAAGCATGGGAGATGAGATTTCCCTGAGAAACAAATTGGGAAGCATAAATGACAAGAATAACGCAATGCCTCCCAGAAGGGCCGTTGGACGCCTATGCCACCGATCCTCCCTGGGCTGAGCCATAAAGCCAATGCGTCTCGAGAGCCAGATCACGCATGGAGTCAGGAAAGCACTTAGTCCAAAGGAGTAGAGAAAAAAAAGGCCTGCATCAAGTAGGGTAATCGACATATGATACAATTAGTACCTTAGTTCTAAATTTCGTGTTTTTTGTGGCACTTAAGGCACTGTTCCAGTCATTCTAAATAATGGAACGAAAATATTCTATGGTCTTTTCAAGAATTGTATCAAGAGGCGTTTGTGGAACAAAACCTATTAAGCTATTGAGCTTTTCAGATGAAGGAACCCTGCGCATCATGTCTTCAAAGTTTTTGCCGTAAACCTGTTCATAAGGAATATAGATTATTTCGGACTTACTCCCAACAAGAGACTTAATACGCTCGGCAAGTTCTGATATAGAAATCTCCTCTGTGCCTCCTATATTTACTACTTCACCGATTGCCTCTTCGCACTCCATAAGTCGGCATATGGACTCTACTACATCCCCAACATAGGTGAACGTCCGAGTCTGCTGGCCGTCACCAAAAACTGTTATAGGCTCATCCCTCAGTGCCTGCTGAATAAACCTGGGTACCACCATCCCATAGAGACCCGTCTGCCTGGGACCTATTGTATTAAAACAACGGAATATAGCCACCCTGAGCTTTTTAGTACGATGATATGCAAGCGCGGTAAACTCATCTATAAGCTTCGAAGCTGCATAGCTCCAGCGCATGGTAGTGGGAGGACCATAAATTAAATTGTCATCCTCTTTAAGGGGGGCATGCATATGTTTCCCATAGACTTCTGACGTTGATGCTATGAGTATATTTTTCTTGTGCTTGTTGGCCAGATTAAGCGCGATTTCAGTCCCGCAGATGTTGGTTTCGATAGAGGAAAGCGGATTTTCTACGACATATTTGACACCTACAGCAGCAGCAAGATGGACTATTACGTCACACTGCTGAATAAGACTATTCATCCTATCTTTGTTCAGGATAGTGTCATTTAAATATTGAAACCTCGAATTACCCTGCAGGTGGACTATATTTTCAAAGAAGCCGGTGGAAAGATCATCTATGACTGAGACATACTCTCCTTTAGAAATAAGGTAATCACATAGATGAGACCCGATAAAACCGGCTCCGCCCGTCACTAAAATATTCATGCGCACATCTCTCCAGATATTAGCTTTACCTTTTTATCTATAACGTTTGAAAAAATCAAGGAATAATGAGGAAATTATCTAATCGGAACAGAACACTCCTTCCCAGGATTCAAGGGCCATATCATCAAGCTTTCGCCACATACGCAAGCCCGAAGGCCCAACCTTTTCCGAGGCGGTCTTTGACTCACTGTAATCTTGACCATAAAAAAGAAACAACCGTAGATTTTTTATTTTACCGCAAGTCCTGTACCGTATTTTTTTTGCACTCTCTACTTTACCTCTGCCCTCGTATATCCGAGCAAGACGTTCATAGCCAGGCCAATACGTCTCGTGTCTTTTTAAAAAAGAGAGCCACATCACAACTGCTTCTGAAAAATTTTCAAAATATTCGTAGGATAAAGCAAGCAGTAAAGGGCATGCCTCTCCTTCCGTCTCACAAAATGGCGAAACAAGGATCTCTTTAGGTGATAACAATTCCTCACTTCGCACTAGTCCACTCAAGTAGGCCCCAGGAGCCGGCATCAGCCCCCCATTTTTTGCGAGCATTGGAACCGGTCTTTCTTTATTTCCATTTTCCTCTTCGCTACCATATAAAAAGGGGTATTTTCCTGTAGTTATTTTTAAACCCAACGCCTCTGCATCAGCCTCCTGTCCTAATCCATAGGCTGAAAAATTGATCCATCTGCCTCTATGTGCTTCCAGATGATTTGGTGCCTGTTGAATTATTTTCCCATAAAGATCGAGTGCCTCTTCATATCTTCCTGCCAAGCCAAGGGCATAGCCTTCACACAGCAGTCTTTTTTCTTCCCCCCACTTCCAATTGTCGCCTGCACAAATTGAAGAAAGCACTTCCCCAGCTACGTCGGTCTCACCCATGTCAAGAAGCAGATAGGCCTGCTTCAGCTTAAGCCTTGCCGAAGAAGGATAAATAGATAGTGCCCCTTCAAGCAAAACAACAGCCTCCTCCCACATATTCATATCAAGGTAACTATCGATCAGCATATCAATAGACCACTGAGACCGGCCCTCAGACCAACAGTGTCTTAACACCCTGTCAGCCACATCATGTTGACCAAGACCCAAAAGCAGCCTCACGCCGGCCTGCAGGAGATCTCTCCTTTCCTCAACCTGGTCGGCCAAAGCAAACAAAGCGTCGTTATATAAACGAAATCTCATCCGGGCACTCATATAACCAATCGATGTGGCAAGAGAAACATATGAGGTCAATATGTCATCATCCTTAAAGAAATCGCTTTCCCTGTCTAAAAGCCTTTCAACACCTTCTCCGTCCTCGTTCCCCAGATAGATCTTTAACAGAAGCTCTCTTCCCTTGATATCATTTTCCAGCTCACTATGCATATCCTCAGTAACTAAAAGGCCTGCCTGATCAAAATTCTCAGTCTCTAAAAGCAACTCGACCAAATGCATAGTAATGGCTGGATTGGGCTCAACAAGTAAGAGTTCCTCATAAATGGCAATGGCTGGTGCAAAAAGCTGAAGGCGCTCATACGCGCGGGCCATAAACAGCAGACCCATTTTATTGTTAGGTTCTTCTCTCAGAAAAATTCTGAATGTTTCAAGGGCATTGAGATAATTACGTGAAGCAAAATACAGACGCCCCGAAGTCGCCAAAAGCTGCTTATCAAGCACTTCCGGATGATCATGCTTCAAATCCTCAAGGACCTTGATTGCTGACTGGACATCTCCGTCCATCAAATATAAGGATACAAGCTCATTAACACCCCATATAAGATTATCTGTGTGATCTTCCCCGGTATTATCGCTGGAAAGTGCCACAAACCTCGCAAATATCTTAATGGTCTTATCTCGATCTCCCACAGCTAAAAGGGCCTTTGCATAGTTAGCTAAAAAGTCTGGATCATCTTCATATTGAGGTAGCAATTTATGGAAATGAGATAATGAACTCTTTGCTCTTTTTAAACGCAGAAGCCCACAAGCCAGATTAAACTCAAGGTCTTTTCGGTCAGGTTCAATGGCTAAAGCCTTTTGGAGATATATTATAGACTCATTAAACCTTTTTTGGGATTCCAGGCAACGGGCAAGGCTCTCTAAGACCTTTACCAAGGTCAACTCTTCAGGGATATTCAGCAATTCATTCTTGGCAACGTGGAAATTTTCCCCCTGGAGACTAAGTTCTGTCACCAAATTCTTATAGATGACTGCAGCTTTATCACACTGACCTGAACGGCTTAGAAGTTCTGCAAGAATGAACAATGCTTGAATATCATGGGGTCTGGCTTCCACAACATGCTCAAGTTCAAGTATAACTTGACTTTCTTTATTTAACCGCATTAAAACTAAAGCCAGTTCCCATCTGGCTTCTATGAGACCTTGGCGATCCCTTAACAATTCTCTGTAAAGGGCTACAGCACCATCCAGTTCGTTATTTTTCACCATTTCCCTGGCTTCATCCCAGACCAGTTGCCATGAAGGAGAAACCGCCTCATGAGTTACCTGAATTCTTGCCTGCGGCATGTTATTTTGAGAGATTTTCACCAAATCCTGCCCATTAGCAGTTGGTGCTAAAATGATGAGACATGAAAAAATGCCTACAAGAAGGTTCCTCATATTAGTCCTGTTACGATAGCTATGTTGAATAAGGATTGCGACAACTAAAACTGATATTATAATAATATATTTCTAAAAGGCACTTGCAAAATACTAGATCTTGTTCTAAGGGTCTGTCATGGAATAAATGGTACAAAATTCTAATATACTTTGAACAATCATAATTTGGGATTTATTATCATGTTTTTTAAATTTTTTTTGCAATTCTGACTGATAACAACGTCAAGTGCCTTTTTGGATTTAAGCCCGAAGCACTACCCACTGATTAATGTTATGCTATTTTTTAACTGGAGAATATACAATGGCGAGAATAACAATAGAAGACTGCCTGGAAAATTTGCCTAACCGTTTTGCATTAGTACACCTTGCGATCGAGAGGGTAAAGCAATTGCGCAAAGGCGCTCAGCCCCTGGTCAAATGCAAAAACAGAGAAATAGTCCGGGCATTGAGAGAAATTGCCAAAGACAAAGTAAAATTTGAAAATCTGGAAGAATTGGCCCGAGAGGCAGAAGAGCAACGAATTTTCCAAGCATTACAGACAGATATCAATCAGGCAGAAGGTTGAAAAAGACCGCTTTTAGGCATTATCAATGAAAAAAGACTACTATGAGATTTTGGGGGTCTCCCGAGACTGCTCATCTGAACAACTAAAAAAAGCCTACCGGAAGCTGGCTTTAAAATATCATCCTGATAAAAATCAGGGTGATAAAGACGCAGAGGAACACTTCAAAGAGGCGGCAGAGGCCTATGAAGTGCTCAGAGATCCTCATAAAAGGCAGACCTATGATCTTTACGGTCACGAAGGAATAGCCGGGACAGGCTTCAGAGGTTTTTCCGGATCACAAGACATATTTAGTAACTTTGGCGACCTGTTTGAAGACCTGTTTGGTTTCTCTGCTACTCACCGAAGACATGGCGCATCCATGGGGCCGGAGGCAGGTGCGGATCTGAGATACAACCTTGAGGTTTCCTTTGAAGATGCTGCCAGGGGTACGGAGACTGAAATCGAGATAGTTCGTCTTGAGTCCTGTTCCATCTGCAAAGGAACAGGTATGGCCTCTGGGAGCCATCCTGCTACCTGTCCTACTTGCCAGGGAAGAGGCCAAATAATAAGGTCAGAAGGCTTCTTCAGGATCTCCTCTACTTGTCCACACTGTTCCGGAACCGGAACGATTATCACAAACCCCTGCAAAACCTGCCAAGGTAAAGGCAGAATCCGGGAACGGCACAAGGTAAGGGTACGTATTCCTGCAGGTGTAGATACAGGCTCGAGATTGCGCCTCAGGAGGGAGGGTGAAGCTGGTCTCAGGGATGGGCCCAGGGGGGATCTCTACATAGTAATCCACGTAAAACCCCATGACCTTTTCGAACGTCATGGCAATGACATATATTTTCGCCTTCCTATTTCTATTGTTCAGGCGGCCATGGGAGACAAAATTGAAGTATCCACACTGGATGGACCCCGCAACTTAAAAATTCCAGCAGAAACCCAGACAGGAGAACACTTCAGGCTGAAAGGACTTGGCATCCCGGATATTAGAGGATTTGGAGCCGGGGATCAGATAGTTGAAGTTGCTGTTGTAACACCTACCAAGTTAACAGAACGCCAATGTGCCCTGCTTCAGGAATTCGCTGATATCGAAAAAGAAAAAAAAGAAGACGGCTTCTTTCGTAAACTGTTTAGACGATCCGAAGCACATGGGCACTCCAGTCAGGAGAGGATGTCTTGAGCAAGGATTCCTTTTCTCATCTGAACACAAAGGGCCGGGCCCACATGGTGGACGTAAGCCCAAAACCTATGACCCAAAGAGAAGCGGTTGCTTCAGGATGGGTAATAATAGGACCTGATGCCTTTAATCTTCTTGTTGACAGCAAAACCTCAAAAGGTGATGTTCT
>JAIWFS010000013.1:0-11194 GCA_048631505.1 archaeon
GATAGCACCATAGAATCTTCATGCCATTGGATATTCTCGATAGATACCCGAACATTGTTCGAACCTCACAATAGAATCATATAGGGACTTTATTTCCAGGTAATGTCGGTCGCACGTTGTTAGTGTTCATTTGTATGCGTATTTTCAAATACTTATAGAACTCATGGGATTTGTGCCGATTCTGTTGCTAACTATGTGAAATGACATCCATTTCTGCTTATTGCAACGGACTACTGACAACAATCAACGGACATTACCTATTTCCAAACATCCCCCATTTCCATCCTTTTGCCATAGCCAAACAGGTTGTCCATCCATAGGTAAATGCTATCGAATTGGGGAAGATTCCTTACATGCCATCTGACAAAGCTGTGAAACCAGGTGTTTGGTTTGTTGAACACGCAGACCCTGATGCAGTTGGCGCAATCACCATTATTTTTAACCCAGAACTTAAAGCATCTTTCAGGATTAATGTACCATTTATAGATCCCGTGGTTATTGGATAAGGTAAGTCCCTCAGTGGTGGGTTCGTCGAAGCTGATGGACTGTCCGGGACATGCCTTAGCACACTTTCCGCAAACTTCGCACATCTTCCTGACGCCGATTTCAATGGGTTTATCCGGAACCAGAGGCAAATTTGTGAGCACTTTGCTAATCCGAATCCGGGGGCCGAACCAGGGTGTGATTAAAAGGCCATTGCGCCCAATTTCGCCGAGGCCGGCATCGATGGCCATGGGGATGCTAAGAGCCGTATCATTACCACAGGGGATGGCCTTGTAGCCTAAATCACGAATAAAGTGAGCCATTGATGAGGCCACATATGCCATCATTGAGTAGCCCCTGCCTGTGGCGGCGTTCTCGCCATAGGTAGGAGCCGTTCTCATCAAGGTATAATCCATCTCATGAACCATGACGATGGCATATTCAAACCCTTCTGGGATATCATCTATGGGAGTATGTTCGACGGTACGGGGATCAAAGCGATGAGAGTAAATCCAGCGTCGATCCAGCTTGCAAATCCCAACCGCTGATGCGCCCATGTATATTGCAGCTTTTTTGATGATCCGGGTCATCTCACCCGGGTCGGAGACATCCCACTTCTGTCCCAGTGGGATGCGGTCTCTCTCGGCAATCTTTGATCGGTCCGGAAACCACTCGTAGAGACCCTCATTACCTACCATGTTTCCAAATCCCCACCAGCGTTCTAAATACCATGAACCCATGGCGAAAGCCCAGTCCAGCATGGTGTAGCCTTCATCATCTTTGAAGTTATGCACCCCATAGTGCTTCTTGCCCAGCTCCAGTATTTCAGGACTGGACTTTTCGTGATCCCTCGGTCTATTGAACATGGTGTTTCTTTGATCAAATCGCCCGACTTCTCCTGAACCTATTTTTCTATTCATACTGCCCTTCATGTCCGGAGCTCCTATTATTTGCTGAAGCAGGTGGAGCGCACAAGATTTAAGCCACCTTATGCATCAGCTCATCCAGTAGACCTGTCGTCCTTTCTCAATGATCCTCTCTTTCACATACCCGAATTCCCTCCCCTTTGTATCCATTGTTCCCAGCAAGAGGATGTTCTTTTCCATGGGTTGCAATCTCCTTGGCCCGTTCTTCGAGTTCTTCTCCTGCCAGCCTTAATGCTGTTTGAGTAAAAAACCAGGACTTATAGCGCTCATGCAGATACTGGTGGAGTTCTCTCCTGCCCAGACCCTGTCTTTTTATCTCATCCCAGAATCCGGTTTCAGAGAACCGCCATAGCTTGTCTGCGTCCTTCACCAACGCCTCCTCAAGACAATCAACCTGGCTGCCCGAATCATGTCTCTGAATTATTAATGAGATGTTATCTATCAATCCCTGATCATAGTCCAGGTCCTGTAGTACCTGTCTGGCAATGGATGCCCCTTCCAATTCATGTTTGCGATTGAGTCTCTCAGCTTCATCGCCCTCCGCTCTAACCCCGTAGGCTGCTTCAATCTGTTGGGGATCAAGGGTAGACCATCCAACATCGTGCAGGATGATGGCAGGCTCGACGATCTTCTTATCACCCCCCTCATGCTGCATCAGGATCAGGGCATAACTATGGCTGACCCTGGAGTGGATCACATCGCCTCTCGCAGTCAAGTATGGCTCTGCTATCTGAAAAAGATTCTTGATAAATTGGGACCAATCAGGGTCTTTCATTTGATCAGGCAATGGGTTGCTCCGAGAACAAAAGGTTTGGTTTCCCCAGCATATCACGCCTCGGTTTCAATCAGCCGCAGAAAGGCCTGGGCAGGGGGCGAGAGGTCCACACCCCTGGGAAAGACGATATCGGTTTGTACTAAGATAGGTCCTTCCTTGATGTCAAGGGATTTCAAAAGTCCCATTCTGGCCTCTAATTGGATTTCGGGTTTGTAAAGAAAGGATATGCCCTGTCCCTTAATGACGTATTCCTTGATGAATTCCACGCTCTCGGCCTCAAGAAGGACAGAGGGTTTCACATCATGAGAACTGAGCAGGGAGAGTATGGCATACCTGGATCCGGAGCCATCCTCACGTATGATAATAGGTTCGTTCCCCAGTTCCTGAAGGGAGACCTTTTCACGCTTTGCAAATTTGTGCTGTGGGGATACAACTAAGCAAAACTCCTCCTTTGCATAGGGAACGACCTTCAACTTGCTTTTATAAGGGAGTCTTCCGATGGTGCCGAGGTTGTATTTGAAGGCCATAACTCCGTCTGCGATTTTCTGGGAACTCCCCACCTTAAGATAGACCTTAACTTTGGGATAGCGTTTCTGGAAACGGGAGATAAGTCCCGGCATCAGGTGCCTTGCGAAGCTTCTGGTAGTGCCTATGGTGAGTGATCCCTGGGACAAGTCCGCATGGCCCTTCAAGACATACTCCATTTCCTCTACGATCTCAAATACCCGCTCTGCATAACCAAAAAGAACCTCTCCCGCATCCGTAAGCTCGAGGCCTTTGCCGTATTTCCTGAAAAGTTTGAGATCCAGGTCCTGTTCAAGAGATTTTACCTGCATGGTGACTGCCGGCTGGGTGACATAAAGGGATTCAGCCGCCTTGGTTATGCTCTTTTCCCTGACTGCTAAGAAAAAGGCCCTCAGTTGGTTGAGATTGATTCGCATGGATATAAGTAAAAGTTTATGTTTATAAGAAAACCTTATGGGAATATAAAAATAAATGGTTTGACAAGTCAACAAAAAAACGAACAATATCGGTAAAAGGGATTGAGGAGCGGCATACTAAGGTGAGATGGCTTCCATGACACCCTATCGTATCATGTTCTGGCAGATCGAGGACGTTTGGATCTTCTACGTGTTGGCGGTCCTGGCCACAGGGCTTTTTCTGGCAGGCGTGGCCGCCCACATCCGCGTATGGAGAAAGAGCGCAAGATCTTTAGAGATTCCTTTTTCAAGGGACTCACTCAAGAGGACGATCCTGGATACCTTCCTGGGACGACGCGTGCTTCAGGGCGACATAGCCGCGGGTATTATGCATCTCTTCCTGTTTTGGGGTTTTTTATCCCTTTTCATCGGCACCTCTTTGCTGGCTATCCATGACCATCTCTTTTCTTTCTTAACGGGCACTGTTTACTTGCTCTTTTCTCTGGCCATGGAGGTGGGAGGCCTCATGCTCCTGACAGGGATCCTGTGGGCACTCATTCGTCGATACCTCCAGCGCGTTCCCCGGCTTGAAAGGAGGCGGGAGGATGCCCTGGTGCCGGCGTGGCTTCTGCTGGTTGGGCTTTCCGGTTTTATGGTGGAGGGCCTTCGGTTGGCCTCCCAGCAACCCCCATGGGGCGCCTGGTCATTTGTGGGCTGGTGGATGGGTGCGCCGTTTTCAGCCGCTGCGGCCAAAGACCTTTATCCCTATCTCTGGTGGGGGCATGCGCTCCTGAGCCTTTGTTTTATTGCAGCGATCCCCTTTACCAAGCTTTTTCATATCCTGGGGGCGCCCGCGGCGATCTATTTCCAGGGGTCCGGCAAACCGGCCATCCTGGATGTAGAGGAAGGGGCGGGAGAATTTGATCTGGGTGATTCTGTCTTCTTTGACGCCTGCATGCGGTGCGGGCGGTGCGTGGCGGCCTGCCCCTCTACAGGAGCCGGTGAACCCTTTGCCCCTCTGGATTTTGTCCAGGCGATGCGCCACGCCCTGTGGCAGGCGCATTTCCCATTAGGGGATATACGGTTTCTGAGCAGGGGTGAAGAAAGCAAAGTGGATGAAAGGATCTGGTACTGCACCACCTGCCGGGCCTGCCTGGAGGTCTGTCCTGTCTACGGTGCCACCTTCGAGGCCGTAATGAAGAAGAGGGTCTTGGCCGTGGAGGAGGGAACCAATGTACCCAAGCTTATGAACCAGACCCTTGAAAAGGTCTTCAAATACGACAATCCCTGGGAGTCATCCAAGCGGAATCGGGGGGCCTGGGCAGAGGGACTGGATCTGGTTGATCTCGCAAAAAGGGACGCAAAAGCGGAGCTCTGCTACTTCGTGGGATGTACCACCTCCTTTGATGACACGGCCCAGGGAATCGCCCTGTCGTTTTCAAAGATCCTTCAGTCGGCCGGGGTCAATTTCGGCATCCTTGGTAAAAAAGAGCCCTGCTGCGGAGACATTGCCAGGCGGATGGGTGAATTGGGCCTCTTTGTGGAGCAGATGGAGAAGTGTCTCGATCTTTTTGACAAATACGGCATTACCGACGTGGTGACCTCTTCGCCCCATTGCTTCCATGCCTTTCGAAATGAATACCCTGAAGCGCCTTTCAGGGCGCGCCATTACACCCTGGTCTTGCGGGAACTGATCGCCCATGGGAAGCTCCAATTCAAAGAGGGGGAGGGGGCGACGGTCACCTACCATGACCCCTGCTACCTGGGCCGGTACAATCGGATCTTTGATGAGCCGAGGGAGATTATTCGCTCGATCCCCGGACTCCACCTGGTGGAGATGACCCACCACGGGGCCGACAGTCTCTGCTGTGGTGGAGGTGGCGGAAGGATGTGGCAGGACCTGAAGGGCGAGGTCAAGATGAGCGATGTCCGGATCAGGGAGGCCGAGGCAACCGGCGCACAGATCCTCGTCACCGCATGCCCTTTGTGTCGCATCATGCTGGAGGATGCCCGCAAGGCGGCAGGGCTGAACGAGACCCTTCGGGTCATGGATCTAAATGAGCTGGTTTTGCAGGCACTAGGAAATTGAATATTGACAATTGACTATTGATGCATTGGTACTTGTACCTCAAATTTCGGATTTCAAATGTCGAAGGTCTCAAATCATAAGACCTTAAGCGGATAATATTTCTATCGGTTTTCAATCGACAATCGTAAATCCCATAAGGGGAGGATTAAGATGAATGATGTGCTGATACTGGGAGAGGTGATAGAGGGATCAGTAGATACGAGAACCCTCGAATTGTTGGAGGCAGGAAAGAAGCTTGGCAGTGGTCTCGGGGGAGGGCTTTCTGTAGTGGTACTTGGGGACAAGCTTTCCGAGGTAGCCGAGCAAGTTGCCTCCTACGGACCGGATAAAGTTTATAAACTAGAACACCCATTATTAAAAGACTTTAAGGCCGACCTGTGGCTTGAGTCTTTGGAACAGGTGTGCAGGCAGATCAACCCAAAAATCTTCCTCATGAGCCACTCTTTCATAGGTATGGAGTTAGGCCCGAGATTGGCCTGTCGGTTGAACACCCGGCTTACCACAGATTGCACAGATCTTCGAATTGATCCTGAAGACGGACTTCTGCTACGGACAAAGCCCGTATATGGCGGTAATGCAATCTCGATCTTTAAGTACCCGGCCGAGCCGCAACTGGCGACGGTGAGGGGAAAAGTCTTTGAACCTGCCGAGGCGGTTGATGGGAAAGGAGAGATCGTGGATATGGTTCCGGAAATCGATGAATCCATGATCAAGGTGGAATCCATCGAGGTCGTCAAAGAGGATGTCGTTTCGCTGGACAATGCGGATGTGGTGGTTGCCGGTGGCGCGGGGCTAGGCGAAGAAGACGGGTTTGAGATACTCCAGGACCTGTCAAAGGCCCTAAGTAAATCGTTTGGAAGTGTGATGATCGGATGCAGCAGAGTGGCCGTGGATAAAGGCTGGATCTCTTCCGATCATCAGGTGGGTCTTACCGGCACCATGATTTCCCCGGATATCTATATTGCGGTGGGAATATCGGGGGCTATTCAGCATCTTGTCGGCATGTTTCACTCCAAAAAGATCATCGCCATCAATACGGATCCAGGCTGTAACATGTTTAAGGTGGCCGATTACGGTGTTGTTGAAGATTATGAAAAGGTTATACCCGCTCTTGTAAAGAGATTGGAGGAACTGTCATGAAAGAGTTAGAAATAATAGTCTGCGCCAAACAGATTCCCGACCCTGAAGCGCCTTTGTCGGATGTCAGTATGGATGCTGAAAAAAAGGAGGTTATCGTTGATGCGCCACTGGTCATCAGCCCGTTTGATGAAAATGCCCTGGAGGCCGCCCTTCTGCTGCAGGAAGAGATCGACGCGAAGGTCACCGTCTTGAGCTTGGGCAAGAAGGTCTCGGACACGGTATTGAGAAAGAGCCTGGCAGCCGGTGCTGATGAATTGATACTTCTGGAAGATGGAGCTTTCGAAAAACTTGACAGCCATTCCGTCGCCTGTGCGCTGGCCGATGCCATCAAGAAGATAGGCGAATATGATCTTGTTTTGACCGGAAGGCAGGCCGGAGACTGGGATTCCGGTCAGGTCGGCTTGATTCTGGGTGAGTTGTTGGCGCTTCCATGCATTAATCTGGCCCGCGAGATCAAGGTAGAAGATGGGAGTGTGGTGGTGAAAAAGGCCATTCCCGGGGGATATGAACTGGTTAGGGCTAAGATGCCTGCACTGGTAACGGTGAGCAATGAGGTTGGCGAGTTACGATATATTTCAAGGACTAAGATGTTTAAGATGCTCAGGGGGGCTTCTTCTATTCCTTCATGGAGCAGCGAGGATTTTGTCTCGGCCCAAGAAGAGCTACAGAAAATGGGGATCGTTGAGCTTTCATCGCCGCCTGATATGGGACGGAATTGCGAGTTTTTAGATGGTGCTACACCTGATGAATTAGCCGATAAATTGGCGGCTGTTTTCAAGGCTCTCCGATGATGTTTTTAAAACCGAGATTGAGTGGTTCAACATTCACGGTTTCCCGCTGCAAGCGGGATTCAGGGTCCGGAGACTTCCCTCCTTTAGATGGGATCTTCGACCAGCATCTCTCCGAGCGGGAGGCCAGTTTCAAGTTTCAAGTTTCCAGTTTCATTATGAGGAGTTTTCAATCATCTTAAAAAAACAGGAGGTAGATAGATGGCAGACAAGGCTTACGATGCGGTTATTATTGGTGGAGGGCATCATGGTACGATTATTGCCCCTTATTTAGCAAAGGCTGGCATGAAAGTAGGGGTTTTTGAGCGGCTGGATTATCTTGGCGGCGGCGCCGTATCCTTTGATGACACGCCGGCGCCTGGGTTTCGAGGCAACTTTTGCGCCCATTTTACGCGCTTTTACAGTCATCCTGCTTATAAAGAATTTAATCTTCGCGGTGAGGGGCTGGAGTATGTTTTTCCTGATACAAACGAAGCCATCATCTTTGATGATGAAACCGCCTATGTGAGCTACGCCGCTTTTCCAGTGGTGGACCCACAAACAGGGGAAACAAGGTATAACGAAAAAAATGTGAAAAAGACCTATGACCAGATCAGCCGGTTTTCTAAACCTGACGCTGAGGCATATCTTGATTGGACGGAAAAATATAAAGAAATAATCCGACCGGCATTTGCCAGGCATAGGTACTCGGTGCCGACTCCCTATGGGGTCCCTGATGCCCTGGAAGAACTGATGTCCAACCCCAAAAGCGGGATTGATCCATCCATGCAATTCATGACCGCCAAGGAGATCGCGCATTATTTCTTCGAAAGCGAGGAACTCAGGATTTTAACGCTTAGAGGGTTTCAAACCTCCTCCGGCATTTATGCGGACGATGTGCCGGGCCTTGTTTTTACCTTTGCGATCCTCCACCTGGTGTTAGGATGGGAGGCGGCTGCCATTGCCAAAGGTGGAACGCAGTCCATTACGGATGCGCTTGTCTCAGCAGGTAAAAAACTGGGAGTTGAATATTTTGTCAATTCCGAAGTGGATAAAGTAATTATTGAAAACGGTAAGGCCAAAGGCATCAAGTTATTGGATGGGACCGAGGTTGAGGCCAAGCAAATGGTGGTATCTGATAATGCCACTCCCCAGCTCTTCCTTCGCATGATTGGAGAAGATCATCTGAGCACCCAAGTAAGGCGTAAGGTGGACGCGTATTTCTTTGATCGCGCGCAACTTTTCTGGGGAACCGTAGCTGTGCATGAGCTTCCCCAATATAAGGCGGCCAAGAACAACCCTGATGTCAATTCCGCGCCGCGGACCTACCTTGCGCCCAAGGATCTGGCCTTTATGGAAGACAAATATGTGCATGAGATCTTCCTGTTGGGGATGCCCTCCAAGTTTTTCCTGCTGACGGCGCCGGACAGCATATGGGATCCAACCCGCGTACCCGAAGGAAAACACAGCCTGCATGTGGAGGATTTTACCTGTCCTGCCCGATTTTTTTCCAGAAAAGAGTGGCGCAACCTGCATGATGAATTTTATGACTCCATGATCGCACAATGGCAGAAATACGCCCCCAACATGACCAAAGACAACTTCATTGGAGAGCGTATTACGACGCCCATCGATATACAGGATACGCATCTGGATATGAGAGAAGGGGGCTGGAGCGAGGGTAATCAAGGCGGATCTCAAAGCGGCCGTTTCAGAGGACTACCTGGAGGTTTTCGGACATTTATCAATAATCTTTATATGTGTTCCTCAAGCGTACCTGGGGGCGCGGGTATCGGACGGGGCTCCAGTTATAATTGTTACCAGGTGATCGCCGAAGACCTGGGGCTGCGGAAGCCGGAATATTAATGAGCTGTGGGCAACCCTCCCGCTTATAAGCGGAAGGGGTTCCCACAGTTTGACGTTTCCGGGAATACAAAAGAAGCTCCTTAAATGTGAACTGCTTAAAATGTAAAACGGTGGGGATGGCTTCAACAGAAACAGAAGCGTCGTGAAAAGATGATAACGAATGGTAAAGGAGTGTGAAAATGCGTCTGAAGGGGAGGGTTGCCATCGTAACTGGAGGGGCCAAAGGCCTGGGAAGGGCGTTCGCCCTGAAGCTGGCTGAGGAGGGTGCCAGGGTCATGGTGGTCACAAGGAAGGATATGGCCAACCTTGAAAAAACGGTTCAGCAGATCAAAGATCTGGGAGGCGAAGCCGCCCTGTTTCAGGCCGATGTGGCCAGGGAAACGGATATGTTGAACATGGCCGAGGCGACCAACAAGGCATTTGGCAGGATAGACATTCTGATAAACAACGCGGCTATCTATGACGGTATCAAACGCAAGCCCTTTTATGAAATCGATCCGGACGAATGGGATCTCGTAATGACGGTCAATGTTAAAGGAGCCTTCCTTGCGGCCAGGGCCGTTTTCCCCTACATGAAGGCGCAGGGTTACGGTAAAATCGTAAACCTGAGTTCAGAAGTCTTTTATACGGGTTCCAACGGATTTGCCCATTATGTGGCATCCAAGGGGGGGATTATCGGGCTAACCAGGGCCCTGGCCGTAGAACTGGGACCTCATAACATATGCATCAATTGTGTCGCTCCCGGCTTTACGGATACTGAGGCAAGTCGAGGTTTAGCCGATGTGACTAAATATGATACATCCAAGACACCTTTGAGACGGCTGGAAAGGCCGGAGGACCTGACCGGCGCCGCATTGTTCCTGGCCTCGCCTGAAAGCGACTTTATCACGGGTCAGACAATACTTGTGGACGGCGGACGGGCAATGCATTGAAGTGAAGACTGCGATGCAAGGCACAAAAATAGCGGAGAGATTTCAGCACCAAATTCCTTATTCAACCGGAGCCGGTAGAATCGAACCTCATTGAAATCGAAAACAGATATAAATTTAACCAACATTTTAATATCAATCCTGCGGACTGTTATGAATTTCTTTCTCTTGAAGAAATGGCTGTAAAATTTTAGTACCCTCCGGTCATATCAATAAGTAAAGAATCCATGCCCGGATAATTTGGCTTCAATTAAGCACCTGAAAGGGATAAAAGGAGGCATATGTCCACATACTCCGGCAAACTTCTTCGGATAAACCTCAGCGATACGACATCTAGCGAGGAAGAAATCCCCACTCAATTTAATAAGAGATTTATTTCTGCACGAGGACTGGGTGCTAAATACCTTTATGATGAACTCAATCCAAACATTGACCCTCTGTCTCCGGATAACAAACTGCTGCTGCTCATCGGGGTATTGGGAGGTACCGGTCTCCAGGGTTTTTCCAAATGGGCCGTAATGTCTAAAAGCCCTTTAACCGGCACTATCTTTCGCTCTATTACAGGTGGAAATTTTGGTGTGTGGATGAAACATGCAGGCTATGACCTGATCATTATCGAAGGCCAGGCAGCAAAACCTTCTTATGTCCATATTGATGAGCAGGGTGTGCATTTTCTGGGAGCAAAAAATCTTTTGGGTCTGGACTATCGCCGGCTCCAGGAAAGGCTAAAAGAAACACATGGTGCCCGGACCGAATCGGCCTGCATTGGAATTGCCGGAGAAAACCTGGTCCGCTATGCCGTCATTCATTCCGGCGAACGCACGGCCTCAAGGGGGGGGATGGGAACCGTGATGGGCTCCAAGAACCTGAAAGCCGTATCGATCAATGTGCCGATCAAAAAGCCGGCCCCGTTCGACCCTGCAACCTTCAAGGGGCTGATCAAAACCCAGGTAAACATCTTGAAGGATCACCCCCGCAAACAAACCATGAACACTCTGGGAACACCGTACATTACGAAAATTGTAAACATGATGGGCATCCTGCCGACAAAAAACTACCAGGAAGGAAGCATCCCGACCATCGAAGACCTATCCGGCGACAAGTTTTTTGAATTAAAAAAGGCCCGGGCCGGGTGCTACGCCTGTATGACCCGCTGCGGCGGTATGCGGGATGTCACACTGGGGCCGTTTGGCGGCTCTCAAATCGACGGCCCGGAATACGAAACTATTTTTGCGTTCGGCCCCCTGCTCGGTCTCACCGACCGGCAGTTCGTGATCGATGCCAATGCCCTGTGCGACG
>JAIWFS010000014.1:0-11160 GCA_048631505.1 archaeon
AAGGGCCTCAAGAGGGTAGTACTTCTTGCCTGTGGTACATCCTGGCATGCAGGACTTGTAGCAAAATACTGGATAGAAAAATGGGCGGGTCTGCCGGTAGAAGTGGACCTTGCTTCTGAATTTCGCTACAGGCACCTTATATTAGATAAGACTGTGCTCACAGTTCCGATTTCCCAGTCAGGAGAAACGGCTGATACCTTGGCCGGGCTTCGCATGGCCAAGGAGTTGAATTCACCTGTAATAGCTATTTGCAACGTGGTGGGGAGTACTATAACCAGAGAGTCAGACGGTACGGTTTACACCCATGCCGGACCTGAAATCGGGGTTGCCTCAACCAAGGCCTTTACCAGTCAGCTTTCAGCCCTTTATGTCCTTGCGCTTTATCTAAGCCAGGTCAGAAGTAGCCTTGCCAAGGGAGATATTAGCAGCAAAATTTCAGCTCTAATAAGTGTTCCCGAGTTACTGGAAGAGGGCCTCGTCTCGTGGCATCAGCAGACCATGGAGTTGGCAGACATCTTTTACAGTTACAGAGATTTTTTATATCTTGGCAGGGACATCCATTTTCCTATTGCCCTTGAAGGGGCCCTTAAGCTTAAGGAGATTTCCTACATCCATGCCGAGGGATATGCAGCAGGGGAAATGAAACACGGTCCCATTGCCTTGATTGACAGGAATATGCCGGTGGTAGCCCTGGCCCCCCGCGATCATGTCTATGAGAAGGTGCTTAGCAACGTGGAAGAGGTAAAATCAAGGCGTGGTATTATTATCGCCCTTGGAGAAGAGGGTGATGAACGCATTTCCAGGATCGCACAGTATGTTGTATCAGTGCCTAGACCAGAGGATCCTGATATCAATCCGTTCCTTTATACCATTCCTTTACAGTTATTGGCCTATGAAATAGCTGTGGCACGGGGATGTGATGTGGATCAGCCACGCAACCTGGCAAAGAGTGTGACAGTTGAGTAGCGGTTTTTTAGTATGAATTGTTACACTATATGAATAAAGAGGATTATTGAATGACTGCTAAATCATCTCATACAATCAAAAAGATACTGGTTACAGGTGCTGCCGGATTCATAGGATATCACCTTTCCGGACGACTTCTGGAGGAGGGGAGAGAAGTCGTAGGCCTTGATAACATGAACGACTACTATGATCCGGTTCTCAAGGAGGCACGCCTTTCCCGGCTTACACCACATGTTAATTTCAAATCAGTGCGGAAGGACCTGTCAGACAGGGCGGCAATGGAAGAACTCTTTGTGGCAGAGAGGTTTGATGGAGTGGTTAACCTGGCAGCCCAGGCAGGCGTGCGCTATTCCCTAATAAACCCTCATTCCTATGTGGATTCAAACCTGGTGGGCTTTATGAATGTCCTTGAGGGCTGTCGACACAATAATGTCAAGCACCTGGTCTTTGCCTCGTCCAGTTCTGTATACGGGGCAAATACCAGAATGCCATTCAGTGTCCATGACAATGTGGACCATCCGGTGTCCATCTATGCCGCTACTAAAAAGGCCAACGAGCTAATGGCCCACACATACAGCCATCTGTATGGTCTACACTCTACAGGGCTTCGCTTTTTTACTGTTTACGGGCCGTGGGGAAGACCTGACATGGCCCTCTTTTTGTTCACAAAGGCCATATTAGAAGATCGTCCCATAGATGTGTTCAACCACGGTAAAATGCGCCGGGATTTTACATACGTAGATGACATTGTTGAGGGGGTGGTAAGGGTCCTGGACAGACCTGCCGAACCCAATCCCGGCTGGACTGGTGATGCACCGGATCCGAGTTCAAGCTACGTGCCGTACAAGCTCTATAATATTGGGAACAATCAGCCGGTGGAGTTGTTGCGCTTTATTGAGATAGTAGAAGAATGCCTGGGAAAGAAGGCCCGGAAGAATCTACTGCCAATGCAGCCAGGAGACGTGCCGGCTACCTATGCAAATATTGATGATTTGATGAGAGACGTAGAATTTAAACCGGAGACCACCCTGGAAGAAGGGATTCCCAGGTTCATTGCCTGGTATAGGGATTATTATAAGGAGTTGAGATAGAATTAGCTATCCGTCCTTCTGTTTAGAGAGAGGAGAGGTAAGTTCGTGATGGGTGTTTTTCGCACCCGGTATGTTAAACGCATACTAGATCTTTTTATCGTAATCCCTGGGTTGGCGGCTTTTCTGCCAATTATGGGGATCGTAGCAATATTGGTACGTTTGAAAATCGGCTCACCAATTCTATTCCGGCAGGTCCGGCCAGGCATTCACGGCAAACCGTTTACCATATATAAATTTCGCACAATGACCGATGCCAGGGACGCCGAGGGTAATCTCCTGCCTGACGGACAGCGCCTGACACCATTAGGCCGCTTTCTTCGCAGCACCAGCCTTGATGAACTGCCCGAACTCTTCAATGTGCTCAAAGGGGGTATGAGTCTTGTGGGGCCGCGGCCCTTGGTTATGAAATACCTTCCATACTACACCGACAGGGAACAACTTCGACATTCAGTCAGACCCGGCATCACGGGGTGGGCGCAGGTTAACGGAAGGAATTTGACTCTTTGGGATGAACGTTTAGCCATGGATGTATGGTATGTAGAGAATTGGTCCGTTTGTTTGGACTTGCGGATTTTGGCCATAACGGTTTTAAAGGTTTTAACGAGGGAAGGTGCAGCCGAGGACCCTGATTCTGTGGAAAGGCCCTTAGATCAGGAACGGTTGCACAGGTAATCGCTCAACCAACATCTCAATAAGCTTGTCAATACCCTCTTTGGTTACCGCAGAGATATAAACCGCTTCGGGATTGGAAGCAGGGGTATCTTCTTCCAGCAGGTCTATTTTATTATAGACCAGTATCCTTGGAGTTGTTAACAGGTCCATTTCTTTCAGAATCTGTTCGACTGCCATTATCTCCCTCTTTTTATACGGGCTGGTTGCGTCAACCACGTGTAAGAAAAGATGCGCGTCTTCCAGTTCTTCCATAGTGGCCTTAAATGCCACCCGGAGGTCTTTTGGCATGTGTCGAATAAAGCCGACAGTATCTGCCAGCAGCACATCTCTTGCCCCTGGGAGGGCAATCCGTCGTGTTGTTGGATCAAGGGTTGCAAAGAGTCGATCTTCAGCGAAGACTTTGCTGCCGGTGAGTCGATTGAGAAGGGTGGATTTGCCTGCATTGGTGTAGCCTATAATTGAGATGACCAGAAGGCCTTCCTTGGCCCTGCGCTTTCTTCTCTCTCTTCTTCCCCTGGAAAGGCCCTTTAGTTCCCGCTCAAGAGAGCTGATGCGCTGCTTTACCCTCCTGCGATCCTCTTCCAGCTTGGTTTCACCCGGACCTCTTCCTCCAATGCCTCCCATAAGCCTTGACATGGCAGTCCCTCGACCCAGGAGCCTGGGGAGCAGGTAGCGGAGTTGCGCCAGTTCCACCTGGATTTTTCCCTCTTTGCTTTGGGCCCTTCTTGCAAAGATGTCCAGGATCAGTTGAGTGCGGTCTATGACTTTGAGATCTACCATCCTGGCAATGTTGTTTAGCTGTATGGCCCCGAGGTCCTGGTCAAAGATCACCATGGTGGCCCCCAGATAAAGGCCCTTCATCAGGATTTCCCTCAGCTTTCCTTTGCCCAGCAGGTGTGCGGGATTATAGCGAGGAACACGCTGCCAGATCTTTTCCAGCACCTCTACATTGGATGAGCGGGCAAGTTCCGCGAGTTCTGCAAGAGATCGCTCTGCCTCAAAGCGAGGATGTTGGCTTGCATGTACCAGAATCGCACGCTCTTCCGTCTCCCTGGGGGACAGTCCGTCCTGGGACTTCTGTATTTCTGTCTCAAGTTCTTGAATGAATTCTCCAAAAGGCAGGTCAACAGCGCCGGGATGCCGGAAAGTAAGTATTTTCCACTGCTGGTTTTCAGGGTTGGGGGGCAGAAGGTAGGCAAAACACACTTGGCCTGGCAGGTTGTCTTTAACCTCAATAGTTACCATGGCATCCAATCTCAGCAGGGCGAGATCCGAGAGGTCCTCGGTATTTATTCCCTCATTTTTATTAAAATGGGTATGAATACACCGCAACCCCTTTAAGCGGCCAAGCCCCCTGCGGTAAAAGCTTATATCTGGTATCAATATACTGTGATGATCACCAAGGATGACGTGGCGTATTATACCTTTTCGGTTTACTATGACCCCGACTTGCCTGGCCATAGGGCCGGAGATCTCGGTCAAGGTCCTTGCTATTTCAGGGGTTAACAACTTGTCGGGGGGTATTTTTCTACGGAAGAGGCGCTCAAGGCCCCGGCGCTCGGAATGTGTCAGGCCTTTTATGTTTCCAGAAACTTTTGCTATGGCTTAATCCTCCTGAATTCGATTATAGTATAAAGTTAGTTTCATGCAAAAATAATGAAAAGATCACCGTTACAAAAAACCAAGATAATATGTATAGCTAACCAAAAAGGTGGCGTTGGCAAGACCACAACCGCGGTAAATCTGGCAGCAGGCCTGGCCATTCTCAAGAAATCCATATTGCTTGTGGATTGCGATGCCCAGGGAAACGCTTCCAGCGGTCTCGGAATTGCCCAAAAGGGGCTGGATAGACACCTCTACCATGCCATACTTGGTTTGGCCGGCACGGCCGAAGTGATACAGCCCACATCTGTTGCCAATCTTTCCATTATTCCTTCAAATATGGATCTGGTGGGGATAGAGGTGGATCTGGCAGGACGTAAAAACAGGGAGGGCGTACTGAAGGGACTTTTAGCTCCTTTGAGTTCCTTTGATTATATAATATTGGACTGTCCCCCCTCTCTGGGGCTGATAACCATAAATGCCCTGAGTGCTTCCAATTCCGTAATTATTCCCATGCAATGTGAATATTATGCCCTTGAGGGCTTGAGTCAGTTAATAAAGATTATAAGGCTCGTGAAACATAACTTCAATCCCAAGCTCCATATTGAAGGCCTGTTGCTCACCATGTACGATTACCGCATTCGTCTTGCATTTCAGGTCGCGCGTGAGGTGCGGACACATTTCAGGGACTTGGTTTACAAGACTACTATCCCCAGAAACGTAAGATTAGGTGAGAGTCCGAGTCATGGGAAGCCGATATTTTCATACGAACCGAGATCCAAGGGGGCAGAGAGTTACCTGGCCCTGGCCCGCGAGTTCCTGGGCTGCCAGAGGAGGTCATGATGAAGCTCAAGGGGGGATTAGGCAAAGGGCTTGGAGCCCTTCTTTCTACAGAAGACATATATGATTTAGAGAGTCCTGGATTTTTCCTCTGTCCCATAGAAAAGATACGGCCAAATCCCGATCAGCCACGAAAGCATATAGATCAAGATTCCCTTGAGGGCCTTGCCAGGTCCATCAAGGAGAAAGGTATCCTTCAGCCCTTGGTGGTCTGGGAGGTTGATGGTGTTTATGAGCTGATAGTCGGCGAAAGACGGTGGAGGGCGGCCCAAAAGGCCGGGCTTAAGGCGGTCCCTGTTGTCATAAAGGACGTGAGCCCTGACGAGCTTCTTGAGCTGGCACTGGTTGAGAATATCCAGAGAGAGGACTTGAATCCCCTGGAAGAGGCTATGGCCTATAGCAGGCTTATAGATGAGCTGGGACTTACACAGTCCCAGGTGGCCTCAAGGGTGGGAAGGGAAAGGTCCACTGTGGCCAATTTCCTGAGGCTTCTCCAATTACCGGACTATGCTCAAGCCGACCTGCTTGATGGCCGGCTCAGTATGGGCCATGCCCGGGCCATTTTGATGTTGGAAGATCCTGAAAGCCGGAAGGAGTTAAGAGACCAGATAATAAAAAAAGATCTTTCCGTACGACAGGCAGAGGCCCTGGCCCGTCGATTAGCTAAAGGAAAAAGGCTGGGTGCGAGAGTGCGAAGGGAAGATCCTGACATCAAGAATCTTTGCGAAGACCTGACTCGCAGGCTTGGTTCTAAAGTAAAAATAGTGCAGACTAAAAGGGGCGGCAGGCTGGAGATACGCTATCGTTCCGTCCAGGACCTGGAACGGGTTATACGGTTGCTCAGGGCAGAGGTATCAAATCAACCCTGCTAAAAAAGCGTCTGCAGACACAACACGAATTTTATTGATGAACCTGTCAACACCGCTTTTTTTTACAACCTGGTATGAATAGGGTATGTTGAGCTTGTTTTTGAAATAATGCAAATGAGGTGAAACACTGGCATCATTTATTTTTGCTTCCACAGAAAACCACGGTTTTTTATCAATGGTAACTAAAAAATCGACCTCTTTTTTGTCCACATTTCTTAAAAAATACAGCTCGGCTTTATATCCTTCATAATCCTGAAGAAAATAGACGAGTTTTAATAAATGAGAGGCAATGCAGTTTTCAAATCGAACAGACTCGTCACTGATTTCAGACCAGTCCCACAGATAGAGTTTGGGCTCTTTTTTTAACGAACGATAATTCTTTCCAACAAACGGATATATTCTAAAGCAGTAATAAAACGCTTCCAATATATTGAGCCAGTTAGATACAGCTCTATGGCTTACTTCCAGGTCCTCTCTCAGGGAGTTAACAGACAATGGAGAACCTGCCCGTTCCGGGAGCATATCTCCAAGAAGCTGCATATTCACTATGTCCCTTACCGGTTCAACATCTCTGATATCCTCACGAAACAGCCTGTCATGTCTTTCCTGATGCCACTTCCTCAGCGTTCTCATATTCTGTTTAATAAAGGGTTCAGGAAATCCGCCGAACTTATCCAGAGACAAAAAAGCATCTTTTTCTCCTGTTAAGCTGATGGGTATCTCTTTAAAGACAACAGGCACAACAAACCTTCCTGTTGCTTCGGCAACTGTAAAAGGATGTAATCGATAATAATGATACCTTCCCAGCATCGAATCACCACCTTTTCTGTAAATATCCAGACGGGCACTACCGGTAACAATAAATCGATACTTATCTTTAAGTGTGTCGTATTCACCCTTAACAAAAGATTTCCATTTTTTGTATTTATGAATCTCGTCGAGAATGATCAGTTCCGCACTTCCCGGCCAATTAGACTGCATAATCTTACGGCGATCAGTTCTGCTGTCCCAGTTATAATAGCCTGTTCCCCTGAATTGTTTGGCTACAAATTCCCTGGCAAGGGTTGTTTTGCCAACCTGTCGAGGGCCTCCGATGAACACCATTTTTTCAGAGAGGTCGTCAAGAACGTATTGAGTCAAATATCTGTTTTTTAGCATGATATTAAAATATCATTTTTATAAATTTTATCAACTATATTTGCCTATAAGCAAAAATTTTATCGAGTTTATTTGCTTACAGGCAAAATTATCGGATTGTGTGTTCGCCGAAACGATGATCAAGGCCACAGAAGCCTTTAAAGAGATTTGGAATGATGGATTGTCGTTTCAATGCACCGAGCAGGAAATACACGGGTCATAGGCCCTGACAAGCATCTGAGAGAGATTCGAGATCTCTTCCTCGCCCTTTCCCTGTGCTACTGATTCCTCTACCAGCTTTTTGAGATCATAATAAATGTTGGCATTATTCTGATTGGTAGGAATCACGCAATCCGACTTTTCGATTTTTCCCTCTTCGTTGATCCGGTAGCAATGATAGAGTATCCCCCTGGGCGCCTCAACGGCCCCCACGCCTTCACATTCCTTTACAGTATAAGGGCTTGAAAATTCAGAGGTATCCGAGTCGATCAGCTCTGAGATCAGGTCTTTTGACTCATACACAACATGAACGCACTCCACAAGCTGTGCCGGATTGTAAAAGAATGGATTGTGGACTCCTGGTCTTAAATTCAGCTCTTCAGCCGCCTCTTTTGCCTTTGGGTGCAACAGATCATAGTTGTTGTTAAACCTTGCCAATGCACCAACTGCAAAAGATTCCCTGCTGAGCCTTGTCATTTTTGCAGTAGAGAAATCGACAACATATTCGTTTGTCATGGCAAGATATTCGTCTTCCTTCCTGGAAACACCATCGCTTGAAACAAGATCCCCTCCAATGAATGGATATTCCCCAGCCCCCTTGAGGGACACGAATTCAGTTTCTCTTACAAAATCCGGCATCTTGAATCCCCTGAAGAAATCAAGCGCCTTCCACAGATAAGGGATAGTAGCATCAAGGTCTTTGGCCAATTCTCTCAATTGCATCTTGCGTGGAATCTGTGTCAGACCGCCGATCTTTATGACTATTGGATGCGTGCTCCTGCCTACCAGAAGATCAGCGGCCCTGTTGGCAAACCCCTTGATTTTGGCAGCGGTCTCCACCACCTCCGGATGCGTCTGCATGAGCGGAATCGCGCTGGGCACATTGAGAAAGTCCGGTGCCACCAGGAAAAAGAGGTGGAGGCTATGGCTCTGCAGCGTCTCGGCATGCATGGCAAGGAGCCGTACCTTCTGTGCCGGCTCCGGAATCCGGATCTTCAGTGCCTGTTCTATGGCCCTGGCGCTTGCCAGGGAATGTGAAATGGAACATATACCGCAGATCCGGGCCGCAAGGATCGGAACCATTTCAATGGAAAGTCCCTTGAACATTACCTCAAAAAACCTGGGAGTCTCTACTACGGCCCAGGTACATTCAGCCAGCTTTCCGTCTTCGACCCGTATCCTGATATCCCCGTGCCCCTCGACCCGGCACAGATGCTTAATATCTATGTTTAACGATTTTACTGTTTTAACAGTCATTGTCTAAAAATCCACTAAAAGTAATTATTCACTCCCTGTCTACCGACTGCCAAGGAATGTGAAGAGTTACCCACTGAAGGCATTGAAAAAGTTCATCCGTTCTGCAATATGTGCTTCTGTAAATCCCTTTTCTCTGAGTATTTCCATGAGCGATTCAATGTTTGCCTCTTCCGAAGGCCCCCGGCAGCCCCAACAACCAAGCCGGTTCCGTGGACATACAGCATTACAGCCGGCGCGCGTAACAGGTCCCAGACACATCATTCCCATATCAAGCACGCAGGAATTGAGTTGTTGTTTACATTCAACGCAGACCGGGTATCTGGGAAACTGTGGCTTTATTCCGAGTACCAGATGGCGCACCAGCCACTCGAATTCAGGTTTTGAAATAGGACATCCGGGCAGCTCTATGTCCACAGGGACTATTTCCGCCACCTTTCTGACCGGCCCGGTATCTACAGGGTGTCCGTCATAGACCGCTTTTATTACATCCGGCAGGGGAAAACGGCTTCTCAGGTTGTTCACACCGCCCAGGCAGGCACACGCCCCCATTGCCACAAGAGTTCCTGCCTGTTCACGGATCTTTTTGAGCCTTGCCACCTCACTGTCAGTGGTAATGCACCCGTCAATAAAGGCAATTTCATAGTCGTCACGCCTCTCAGAAGAGATCTCCCGGAAGTTTACTACCTCTACCAGGCCAAACAGGTCCTTCAGGTTCTCTTCCTTGTTGGCTATCTGGAGCTGGCATCCCTCGCACCCGGTAAAATCAAAGAACCCCACCTTCGGTCTTTTAAGCGTAATCCCTAAGTATTTCATTATATTAACATAGATGAGCTATATTGCTTCCTTGAGATTCATCACTGTCCAGTAATCAAACACCGGTCCATCCAGACAGGTGAATGTGGAACCTACATTACAACGGCAGCACTTTCCCATGCCGCAGTGCATCCTTCGCTCAAGGGAGACAAACATCCGCTGTCGCGGAATACCTATATCGCTGAGGTATTCGCATACGAACTTAAACATTACAGGAGGTCCGCATACAATCGCAAAGGTGTTATCAGGATCAATCCGGACCTCTTTGAACAAATCAGTAATCAGCCCGACCCGCCCCTTCCAATTCTCATCGGGTTCCTGGATTATTGTAAGGAGTTTCAGGTTATAAATTTTTTGCCATTCCTCAAACTGATAATCGAACAGAATCTGTCCGGGCTCCCTGGTACCATAAAGAATCGTAATATCCTTGTATTCGGACCGGTGTTCGTTTACCCAGTAAATGGGAGAACGAAGCGGGGCAATACCCAATCCCCCTGCTATCAAAAGGATGTTGCACCCTTTCATTTTTTGCATGGGGAAGTGTGTGCCAAAGGGGCCCCTGATCCCGACTATCGCCCCTGGCTCTAAACGGTGGAGCATCCCTGTAACCTTGCCGGCCTTTCGTATGCAGAGTCCGATGAACTCCCTGTTCGAAGGGGAACTTGAAATGGATATGGGAACCTCTCCGCATCCCGGCAGCTCCAGCATCACGAACTGGCCAGGCAGAAAGGTAAATTTTTCTCTTTCGCAAGAGTCTAATATCCTTATTTGAAAGAGCTTCTCCTGAGCTGTTAACTTGACAATATTGATGACCTCGGACTTAAAGCCCTTTTCTGTCTGCATCAGGACGGATTTGTTGTTAAAATCCGGAGGCCTTTCCATGAAAGGCTCCAGATTTATATCATATTGCGGGATCTTAATATTCATTTTTCTCAGTCCTGATCAAATCATCAATCACTGCCTTGGGGCTGATCCCTGCCAGGCACGCCTTTCCGCACCGGTTGCATCCCACACATAGTGATTGATTAAAGGCCTCCACAAATCCCCTGAACTGGTGATAATATCGATACTTCAATCGAATATGCGCATCCGGGCGGAAATTATGCCCCCCGGCCACAGCGGCAAAATCAAGTAGGTTACAGGAGTATAAAAACTTTCTCTTAGTAGCCTTGGAAAAACTCAGATCCGTGTCCTCTTCTATGCCATAGCAGTAACAGGTTGGACATACCATGGCGCAGCTTCCACAGCTCAGGCATTTATCCCCCCACTTTTTCCAGACTTCAGACTCAAACTCCAGGTCCATTAATTCAGGCAAGATCGTAATGTCAACCTGGGTCTTGAACTTTGATTCAATCTGCTTCTTTACTGTCTTGAAACGCTCCTGGTCTTCCTCTGTGACCTCCCTGGCATCGAATCTGTTCAAGATGATGTAAGCAGTATCGGAATTAATGGCTACAAAGTATCTGTCTCCAATATCGGTCAGAAAGAGGTCAAAACCATGAAAGACCGTGTCTGTATTCATTGACCGGCAGAAACAATCTTCCAGGGGTTCATGGTCGAGCCCTATGATCAGGGTATTGCGCCTTCGCGCAAAATAATACGGGTTGGGATAGACACTTTTCAACATCACCTGGTCAAGTTTTAACAGGGCATTAATATCGCAAGCCCGCATTCCGATGATTACCCGCGGGTGA
>JAIWFS010000015.1:0-11127 GCA_048631505.1 archaeon
TTTGCTATTTTTTTTCAGCCTTACCGATGGCACGAGCTTGAACCCCTTTTTTTTCTTTTCGGCTTTCGGTTCTGCTGTCAGCTCCAGCAATGCAGCAGATGGGACTGCCTTGCGGAGTGGATCTGCCAGTTGTTTTTTGGCTAAATGAAAAACTCTACAACGTTTTGTCTCGGCCAGCAGAGGCAGGACAAGTTCAAGGTCTCTTGGTTCCAAGGCAAGGTCTACAAAATTTTTATGAGTCGGCTGGTAATATCGGAAAAAATCATTTCTTGCGGTTCTCCAGGACACATTGTCCAGCATGGCAATTATGGCACGATCCACTCTGGGAAGACCCCTGTGCTCTATAGTAGCTGCCTGAAGTTTACGTTCTCTTCCCAGAGTACCGTCTTTTCTAAGATACCTTTCAAAGGCAGATATCTCCACGGCCATCGAAGTGACGTTCAACTCGTAACACAGGACGAACTTACTGGAGCCATCCAGCCATGGAGGGGCTAGCGGTTTTCCTTGCCAGAGGGCATCTGTAAACAGTATCCGCCAATCGGTCTTTTCCTTAGGCCGGGCCTTTTTATGTTTGCCGTCGCCGGAAAGTGTCGGCATCCCTCCTGCTGCCAAAACCCTGTCTGCTTCAACTATGGCTGCCCACAAGTGCTTACAGGGAAAACCCTGTTGAAAAAAGGGACATGTGCAGGAAACGTGAATTTTGCCGTCTCCTGAATGTCTGTCAACTGCTGTCGCGGTATAGAGCTTTGAACCCTGGACTGCAGCTATAATTTTTCCATGTGAGACATCTTTCAGTATTGCCCTTCCCTGCTCGGCATAATACTCACCGCGTTGGCGTATAACAGGCAGAAAAGAGTGTCTTAGTCGACCCTTCCAGGAACCTGGCTGATCTATGCCCCTTTTGTTTCTAAAAAGCTTTCGATCCATATCTGTGCTGTAGTTTCTGTGACAATGTTATTTTGATGAGGGAGTAGCTTAAAAACAAGCTTTTAGTATACACTGTTTTTGTGAATAAAGCAGTTAAATCATGGCGCTTGTTTTTTAGCCCCTGGGATGATACTTCTGGTGGATAGTGCGCAGGTGCTGAAGGTCGAGATGGGTGTATATCTGGGTAGTGCTGATGTTGCTGTGGCCCAGGAGCATCTGCACTACCCTCAGATCCGCTCCACCTTCCAGGAGATGCGTTGCAAAGGAATGGCGGAGCACGTGGGGAGAGACTTCGCTCTTAATACCTGCTGATATGGAATAGGCCTTGAATAGCTGCCAGAACCTCTGTCTTGTAATGGGCTTCCCGGCCCTGCCGACAAATACAAAGTAACTGGCCTTTTTGCCCAGAAGCTTGGGCCTGCCGGACTTGAGATAATTGCCTAGCCACTCTATAGCCACCTTCCCCACCGGTACTACGCGTTCTTTATTTCCTTTGCCGAGTATCCTCAAATAGCCAACTTTCATGTCTATCTGGTTAAGTTTCAAACCCACGGATTCAGAGGCCCTGAGCCCGCACGCATAAGTAAGCTCAAGGAGTGCTCTGTCCCTCAAGCCAGCGGGCTTATTTACTTCAGGTTGTTCCATCAGGGTCTCAACCTCGGAGACCGACAACACCTCGGGGAGGTGGCCTCCTATTCGTGGATTATTGATAGCGGCAAGAGGTGTTGAGTTCAGGCTGTATTCTTCCACCAGGAAGCGAAAGAAACCCCTGAGGGCTGAAAGTTTTCTGGCAGTGGTCCTGGGAGAAAGGCCGGAGTCCCGAAGTGATTTTAGCCACGCCAATATGTCGTTGGGGCTTACATTGTCCGGACCTGCGAGTTCTTGTCTGTTTGCAAAATCAACGAAATTTAAAAGATCACGGCTGTATTCATCAAGGGTGCTGGGAGAAACCCCGTGGTCTATAGAAAGGCGGGCCATAAAGTCATCAAGAAGACCGGCCCAGGAGTTGGCTACTCCATCTGGCATATTTTTCAAGAAAGCTCTGTGAGTTGTATCTCAGCAGTTTCCCGGATTTCCGGATTCCTGGCGGTGAGGCTCAATACTCTCAATTTGCTCTCAAGGCCTCTCCGTTCAACAGTTCCCTTTTCTCCAACAAGTTCACACAGGCCTTCAATAGCCTTACATACTAATTCTGAATCATTTTTGATATCCAGAATCAGAAGGAGCGCGCCCCAGTCCTGCGGCATCCCGTAAGTGTCCACATAGTGTCTAACAGTAGACAGGAACCTCGTCCTGCCATAGGATTCATGTATGGCCATGAGGTCTTTAGAATGTTGTGGCCGTCCTTTGGCACCCATAAACAGCTTTTCTGCTTCCTGCAGATAGCGTTCCTTCATCCTTGGGTCTTCAAGGGCCCTTTCAAGGTTGCTGCGCTCATCCTTTCTGTTTCCTGCGCTCCTGCTTCTATCGCGCTTTTTGTCTATTTCTTTCCAACTCTTCTTTCTTTCTCTAACCATAGGTCTTTTTCAATTCCTTCTAGGCAAACATGAATTCAAAATCCGGAAGTACCAGGCAAGTAAGCCTTCCACCATAAACCGCACCCGTGTCAATACCTACCTTGTTGGCCTCAATTAATGGGACAGAAAACGGTGTATGACCGAAAATGACCCTTTTGCCCCAGTCATAAGAAGATTTCAGAAAATGTGACCTGATCCAGAGGAGGTCTTCAGGGCTTTGTTCAGAAATGGAGATATAGGGTCTCAAGCCTGCATGTACAAATATATAATCATCGGTCTCAAAATACAAATCCAGGTGATCAAGAAAATCCCGGTGGCTTTGGGGTATATCTATTTTGCCCTTTTCAACCGAATAACTCTCAAGGGTCTTTCTGCCACCGTTCTGGAGAAACAAATCATGGTCCTCGCCCTTGAGGAACTGCATGAACATCCATTCATGGTTTCCCTTTAGAAATATTAGCCGATCCGCATGTTCTTTCTTTAGATCGAGCAACAGCTCTATTACCCCTCGAGAATCCGGTCCTCGGTCCACATAGTCTCCAAGAAAGACCATCAGGTCCTTGTCCCAGTCTAATTGAATCATGCCAAGGAGGGTCTTTAGTTTGTCAAGACAACCGTGGATATCACCTATGGCAAAGATCTTTCCAGCCGGGACTATCATCTGCGCTTATCCAGCCTGTTGAGCCCAACATCCCTTGCGGCCCTTAAGGCCTCAGCATACTCATCCGGTGTAATCCTGCGATCCAGGGGGGGATATTTATGTGCGGTACCACAGGGTCTGTACTGGTCCATAACGTTTACGTAAGTATTTGGAGAAATCTCTTCAGCAATGAACTTCAGTACGGATCTCGTGCCACTCAGTCCCCCGGGCAGGACAAGGTGCCTTATCAAAAGGCCCCTTTTCGCAACCCCGTCAGGACCTATTATCAGGTCTCCTACCTGCCTGTGCATTTCCTTGATGGCTTTCTTTGCCACCTGAGGATAGAGGGCAATATCTGATAGACGTTTTCCAACGTCTTTATCCCAGTATTTGAAGTCCGGCATGTAAATATCTATTACCCCGTCGAGTAGCCGTAGAGTCCTGATAGAATCATATCCCCCGGTGTTGTAGACAAGAGGTATGGACAACCCTCCCCTGGCAGCCAGTACCAGGGCCTTCAATATAAAAGGCACTACATGGGATGGTGTTACGAAGTTTATGTTGTGGCATCCGTCTTTCTGTAAAGACAGAAAGCAAAAGGCCAGGACCTCGGTGGATACAGCCTGGCCGGCCCCCAAGTGGCTTATTTCGTAGTTTTGACAATATAGACACCTCAAGTTGCACCAGGAGAAAAAGACAGTTCCTGATCCTTTTCTACCCACCAAAGGGGCCTCTTCCCCAAAGTGTGGGCCATAGCTGGCAACTATTGCCTGGTCGGTGATCTTGCAAAACCCCTGCTCGCCTTCAAGTCTGTTTATCCGGCAACGATGAAGACAGAGCTTACAGCAAGACATGGATTCCCAAGCCTTGTCGGCCCGTCGCTCCAGCTCTCCGCTTTCAAGTAATTTCAGATAACCTGGTTTTTCACTGCTCATTTAATGAGATACTCAAGCTCCCTTTTCCCGTGTCCGACCCAGTGAATTCAGACGGTAGAGTTCGAGAATAGACACGCACAGGGCCATCAGTATCGGCCCGAGTATTAACCCGAGGAAACCAAAGACGCTAAGCCCTCCCAGTATGCTGAAAAACAGGATAAGGGTGTGTATCTGGGTCTTGCCGCTAATAAAGAGGGGCCTTAGGAAATAGTCTATTTGGCTGATTATCAGGACACTAAAAACAAGGAGTATCGCGGCCTTAAGATAGAATCCAGCAAAGAACAGGTAGATTGTGGCAGGGAACCACACCAGGGCTGGTCCTATCATTGGTATAAAGGTGGTAAGCCCCATTATCATACCCCAGAGAAGAAAAGCAGAAAAATCCAGCGACCACATGATAAAGACGCCAAGACTCCCTTGTATAATTGCGTTTAGCAGGTTCCCGTAAAGGGTGGCAGACAAGACGTCATCCATGACCTTTATAAAGTTTTCCACATCACGCCTTGGGAGAGGCAACAGGTCTTTAAGGGTCTGAAGCATTCGCTCCCCATCTTTAAAAATATAGAAAAGTGTTATCAGCATCAGGGCGGCCTTGAAGATGATGCTGGCTACATTTTTGAACATCGCTGTCCCCTGCTTCAGGAAAAATTCACCCATCTTCTTTGAAAGATCAATTAGTATTTCCTTGACCCTTGTCTCGTGAGTCTTGAGGATATCAAGGGCGTTAGTCACTGTCTTGTTAAGTATGGGAGATTTGTCCTTATCCGGCACTATGTTAAAATCACCGGT
The DNA here is from genome assembly GCA_048631505.1 of archaeon. Taxonomy (GTDB): domain Bacteria; phylum Desulfobacterota; class Dissulfuribacteria; order Dissulfuribacterales; family UBA3076; genus UBA3076. The sequence goes on from JAIWFS010000015.1 coordinate 4,809, forward strand.
ATGGAGGTCCTCCTGTACCTCAGTGTATACTCTTATTACCTCGGTAGTCAGACTTCCCAAAAGTGCAAAGACCGGAATTATAATAAAAGCGATTATAAGAATACACATCCCCAGAGACGCCAGGCCTTCGGACACCTTAAGAGTTCGTCTTATCCATCTGTATATCGGGTAAAAGAAAAGGGCCAGTATAATGGCCCAGGCTATCGGTTCAAAGAACGGCAGAAAGAGCCTCAGCCCCATGGCAAGGATCAGCCCTGCAAGCCCCAGGGCCAGGAAGGTCACTAATTTGTTGTTATCGCGGCCACTATTCATGGTTACTGAATTTTTCCCGTGCGGGCAGATCATCTCTTGACAGGCCCAGGCCGTATGCCAATTCCGTCAATACGGAATAAGAGCAATTTATACAGGTTTTTCTTTTACCTGAGCTTACGTCCATAATTTCCTGACTTAAAAAGTCCTTCAAGGCATCAGCTACTTCCATGCGTATGGAGGAAATGTCTATACTTCTTTTATCGGAAAAGTTGACAAGGCGCTTCCAGTTAGCCGCACATCTTTTCAGCCCCCTGTAAATACTCCTGTCCCGATTTCCAGGTGTGACGTCTCTAAGAATAATAGTCCTGTAGCGCTGAACAACGGCCTCCTCAAGGGATATGAGATCCCGCGGTTCAATATTAAGCAAAGGCCCTTCAGGATCTTCAGTAAGGTAATGGATTGAGCCGTAATATGCGACCTCTGGAATTTCTCCTGAGTGAAGTATGAGAAATGCCTCTTCTGACAGAATATTTTTCTTGTTATCTGTCACTGGTGGATTAAGCTCTGAATCCCTACCAGGCCAAGGGCCTTTTCCAGGCATCTTTTAAGGAGCTCAGGCCCTCATTTACAACTATTTTCCCTGAATATTCAAGTGTCAATGCAGGCTTTCTGATCACCTCGCCTACCATGGCACAGCCTGTATCTCCCATTGTATTCTCAAAAGACTGTTGATGCTCCTTCCTAATGGTAACAACAAAGCGGCTCTGGCTTTCACTAAAGAGCAATGTGTCCAGGCGGTCGACGTCTTCGGCAATTACAGCACCTAAGTCTATTACCATACCCAGGTCACCACTGAAAGCGACCTCTGCCAGTGAAATTCCCAATCCACCGTCAGAACAGTCATGGCAGGATGAGACAATGCCCTGATATATGGCATCTGAAAGGGCACGGTACCTGGCCAGCGCGTCTTTCATCCTTACTTTCGGTACATTGTTTCCAATATAATTATACCTGGCGTAGTATTCAGAAGCACCCAGCTCAGGATAAGTTGCTCCAAGCACGTAGACCAGGTCTCCCGGGTGTTTTGCATCCATGGTTACTGCAAGACGCACATCTTGTATGCGGCTTACTACCGAGAATAGCAGGGTAGGCGGGATGGATATCTTTACCCCGCCGATAGTAGCATCGTTTTTCATGCTATCCTTGCCTGAGATGCATGGTACACCATAGGTAGTGCAAATTTGGTATAGGGCCTGGTTTGCTCTTACCAACTGAGCCAATTTGTAATGACCGTCCGGGGTCTTTTCCGACTGGACCGGGTCGCACCAGCAGAAGTTGTCAAGGCCGGCCATAAGGTCCAGGCTGCCTCCTACAGATATGGCGTTTCTTACTGCCTCGTCAACCGCACAGCACACCATGTGAAAGGTGTCTATGTCGCTGTAGCGAGGACAGATCCCATGGGCTACCACCAGGCCTTCGAGGGATTCAAGGTCCGGCCTCAAGACCGCGGCATCGCTCGGGCCGTCGTCTTTTGCCCCTGTGAGGGGCTTTATAACGCTCCCTCCTTGGACCTCATGGTCATACTGGCGGACTACATACTCCTTGCTGCACACGTTATAGCGAGAAAGCAAGGCCTTGAGCTCTGCGCCGAGATCTGCAGGTTCAGGCAGTTCGGGTTCCTCATGCACGGGGGGAGTCCACACTGCAGTGAGTTCAAGCCTGGGAAGTCCGTTATGCACAAAGTCCAGGTCCAGATATGCCGCGGTCTTTCCCTGGTACAGGCAGTGGAATTTTCCCGAGTCGGTGAAGTTTCCGAGAACCGTGGCCTCAACGTCCATCTTTTCTGCAAGGCCCATGAACTCGTCCAGTCTATCCCTGGGGACTGCCACGGTCATCCGTTCCTGGGCCTCGGAAAGCAGTATTTCCCATGGCTGAAGCCCTGGATATTTCAAGGGCGCCTGGTCAAGATAGAGCTCAAACCCGTTTGTCTCCTGTGCCATCTCACCCACAGAGGATGAAAGACCTCCTGCGCCATTATCAGTAATGGAACTGTACAGGCAAAGGTCTCGTGCCCTTAGGAGAAAGTCTGTCATTTTCTTCTGCGTTATAGGATCTCCTATCTGCACTGCCGTAGCCGGGGAACCCTCATGCAGCTCCTCAGAGGAGAAGGTTGCCCCGTGGATACCATCCTTTCCTATGCGGCCGCCGCACATGACTATGGCGTCTCCCGGGCGGGCATTTTTATCTTGGCTGGGCCTATTGCAAATCTCCTTTGGCATGATGCCCCCTGTACCGCAGAAGACAAGGGGTTTACCCAGGTAGCGTTCGTCGAAGAGGATAGACCCGTTTACTGTGGGGATGCCACTCTGGTTACCCCCGTGTTCAACACCTTCTCGTACGCCTTCGAATATGCGTTTGGGGTGAAGCAGTCCTTTGGGAAGGGGCATGTCGTAATCCGGAGGCCCAAAGCAAAATACATTGGTGTTGAATATCAGCTTTGCCCCCATTCCAGTCCCAAACGGGTCCCTGTTTACCCCTACGATCCCTGTAAGGGCACCGCCATAGGGATCAAGGGCCGAAGGGCTGTTGTGGGTCTCAACCTTAAAAACAACATTATAACGATCGTTGAATCGGATCACACCGGCATTGTCTTTAAATACTGAAAGACACCAGTCATTGGATTTCAGCCTGCTGCGGATCTCCTTGGTCCCTCCCTGGATATAAGTATCAAAAAGGCTCTCAATTACTGTTTCTTCCCCTTCCACATTCCTGTAATTAATGATGGAGTTAAAGATCTTGTGTTTACAGTGTTCGGACCAGGTCTGGGCAAGGGCCTCAAGTTCAAGGTCGGTAAGTCGTCCCGTAAGCCCGACTTTGGCCCTTTCTTCCTGCACATCAGGCCTTTGGATATACTCCCTTATCTGTTTCATCTCCTTGAGATTGAGTGCCAATACCCTGTCTTTTGACATGGCTACCAGCTCCTCATCCGTTAGCACAGAGAGATCTATCTCCTTTACTTCTACTGAAGCCTTGTCTCTAACCTTGGGAACCGCATGAAAAGGGCTCTGTTTCTCAGACCAAACTTCACTAAGCGTATCCCTTGAGACTATGGTGGTCCTCTGTATCAGATCATTGGCGAGAAGCCCTTTTGCCAGCTTTTTTACCTGATCGTAGGTAAGTTCTCCCTTAATACAGTACTGAGTAGAGGTGTACACTCCTTGGTCCAGTCCCAGTTTGCGACCGAGAACCAACTCAAGGGCCTCTCTTGCAGTACGACCTTCATTGTCCGTGACCCCTGGTCTGAAACCGCATTCTATCAGCCAGTCCCAGGAGAAATCACGTTTCTTGGCCAGCTCCAGGGCCAGAGGGCGATTTATTGCCGCTACCTGGATCACCGGGTCAGAAAAAGGACCTTCTGCAACTGCCCTCAGTTGTTCCTCTGAGAGGTCGATATCGATAAGATAGGCCTTGATGGTTCTGATGCCGGAGACCTCCAGCTTGAGGTCCTCGCGACACTGCCGGGCGGTCTTAAGACCTTGCGGGTCTTGAAGATGAAGTTTTAATGCAACTTCTATACGATGGGGCATAATTTCTCCGCAGGCTACACGACACCTGCAAAGCACAGATTGCACTTGGTGTCGTGTAGTATTGTTTCTTGTTTATCCCATCTTTTCCATTAGAGCAAGATTGATTGTAATTATAGAATCGCGAATTGAGAAATAATTGCGAATTGAGGAATTGAGAAATTGAAGGTATGATATTGATTGTTATGGAGCCCTATGTCTATATTGTCTAAAATGCTCTTGAGGGAAATGGCCCTGCCTTTTCTGTTTTCCTTTTGTGCACTCAGCGTCCTCTTGTTGCTGGGTAGCCTGTTGCCCCTCTTGGAACCTATGCTCAGGGTAGGGATAAAATTCACCGAGTTGGGTAGATTTGCCATCTTGCTGCTTCCAACATTTTCGGCATTTGTGCTGCCTATGGCCACGCTGTTAGGTGTACTTCTGGGATTTTTGCGTCTTTCCAGGGACAGTGAGATGCTCGCACTTTTTGCGTGTGGTGCAGGTCTTAAAAAACTTATAATACCTGTGATCATGGTTTCAATAACAGCATGTCTGGTCAGCTTTTTTTTGTCAGCCAGTGTGATTCCAAAGGCAAAAACAGCATCCAGGAATTTTATTAGGGAATTGACCGAACGTAGTCTGGCGCGTGGAATTCCTGAAAAGATTTTTTTTAGCCCGATGTCCAAGCTCACCCTATATGTCGACAAGAGCCTTGATCAGGGTCACCGTTTCAAGGGAGTTTACATTCAGGACGCCCGAAAAAAGCGGGTTACCTATCAGATCCTGGCCAGGGATGGAGAACTGTTTGCTCAGCCAGGTGGTTTGGAAGTGGGTTTGCGATTGAGAAACGGCACATTAAATCGCATAAGTGATGATTACAGAAAGACCGACACACTTGATTTCGACTCCTATGCCCTTCGTCTGAGCCTGCCGGGAAAAGACCGTAAGCAAAAAAGAGGTGAGTTGGGACTGGAGGACCTGCTTAAAGCTGCCTCAGACCCTGACACATCCGCCAAACACAAGGTGCACTATCTTACCGAGTTTCACGAGAGACTGGCAGTACCTATAGGTGCCCTGATCCTGGGCATAATGGCCGCACCGTTGGGTATACTGTTCGGAAGAACCGGACTTTCAGGAGGAATTGCCTTAGGGCTTGCGGCATTTCTGGCCTACTACCTTTCAGTGGCCTTTGCAGCCAGCTTGGCCGATACAGGCAACATTTCACCTGTTATTGCCCTATGGGCACCCAATTTCATCTTTACCGGCATAACCGTTGGATTGATAATTCTGCTGTACAGACGGGGGCCGCTAGTATGAGTGTGCTTAGCCGGTATTTGCTTCGCAACTTCTTTTTAATGTTCGCACTGGTCCTTCCGGGACTGATCGGGATATATCTCCTGATTGAGGTGTTTGAGAGGCTGGATGATTTCATCGAGGCAAATGCGCCTATGTCCTCAGCTCTGGCCTACTTTTTTCTATCAATACCCAAAATACTCTATGAGCTGACACCATTGGCTGTTTTACTTGCAGGGCTTCTAAGTATCATGCTTCTTTCAAGACATTTGGAGCTACTTGCTATGCGCTCCCTTGGAGTTAAACCCTGGAAAGTAATATTGCCCTTGCTACTTGCGGCATTTTTCCTGTCAGCGATCCTGATTACCTTAAAGGCGCTATACATTCCTAAAGCAACAGAAAGGGCCCACACAATATTTCAGGTGGAGGTCAAAAAAAGACCGCCCAGAGGGATGTTGAAGGGAAACAGGCTTTTTTTTCTGGGTGACAACAGTATATGGGCCACAGAACTGGGGAGTCCGGACGCCAAAAGGCTTAAAAACGTTCAATGGTTTTCATTTGACAATAATTATGTAATTACACAGCTCGTGGCAGCATCTGAAGCCACATACTCAGGTAATAAGTGGATTTTTAAACATGGACTGCGTAAATTGAGAAAGGGGAAAGAATCCACGTATTCTGTTGACACCTTTGAGACCTTGAATCTCGATCTTGCAGAGGCCCCTGAGGATTTTGTTGCTGTTGAGACACCTCCGGCACAGATGGATATGGTTTCTCTCTGGCGGAGTGTCCAAAGGCTGAAACAGTCCGGATATTCTGCAAAAGAGCAAGAGACTGTATTGTGGGGACAGATCCTATATCCGTTTCTAGGATGCAGTCTGCTTTTGGTCGGATTGACCATTATACTGTTCAGGGAGCGTGGAGGTCTTTCACTGGGCCTGGGGTTAGGAGTGGCTATTGGTTTTGCTGCATGGGTAACCTGGAGCTTTGCTCTTACTTTGGGTAAAACCGGCATGGTTCCGGCATTTTTTGCACCTTGGATGGTGCACCTTGTGCTTATCACAATGGGTTTTGTCTTGATGAGGCGATTAAGGTTTTAAGTAAGCGTTCACAGGGCACCGCATCTGCTTTGTTGTCGGGCACTTGAAGTACAGGGAGTACGTCTGCGTACCCGTACGCCTCGCATCTGCAGCACCCTGCAAACGCTTACAGTT
>JAIWFS010000016.1:0-10696 GCA_048631505.1 archaeon
AATAGGCATTGGCAACCCTTTTCCCATGGGGGTGTTTTTCTATATATGTCCTCAGGGTCTTCTTGGCATCCTTGTAATTTTTCTGTTTGATCAGATCTAATGCCTGCTGATACAGGTCCACTGCACCCTGAGCGGCCTTCTTCCTGGCCTGCTCCACCTCCTTTGTCACCTTGGTAGAGGCTTGAAGCAGTTTGACTTCTTCTCTCATATTTTCTACTTGTTCCTTGAGATCCTCTCTGAAACGAACTGTCTCCTCTTCCTCCTGCTCATTTTTGTGGCCAATCTGGTCGATCAGGCCGTTCATCCTGAGGAGTTCTGCCTGCAACTCGTCCATCCGGTTTGCAAGCTCTGCCTGTCGACTCCTCACAGAGGCGATGTCCTGGGCCTTTCCCAGATCCGCGACTTCCTGCTTCAGGGAATTAAGCTGATTACTTAAGGAACGATTTTCTGCAGACAGACTGCTTACACGCCTTTCCAGCATGTTCGCCTGGTCCTGGGGAGCACAGTGGACCAGTGCCATGGGCAGGAAAGCAACAACGACCAGCCGCATAGCTTTTAGAAAAACCGACTTGCTCTTCTCAGAAAAAACTAAGCCTTTCAAATCCTTGACCGATTGCATCTCAGACTCCTTTTCGAACAAAAAAACAGATGGGTTTTGCAAGACGCTCAGTTATTATTCTACCCTATAACAACATTTCATGGAATGTTGTTTTTTGAAAATGTTGAATTAAATTTAGCTTACAGAGGTTACAGTTTCAATCCTTGTTTCAGTGGATGTCTTTCTTCAATACTCAATCGGGATTTCCACATAGGTCTTTTCATCAGGTGCTTGTGCCATCTAAAATCGTAAATCCTTCATGAATCTTTTTGTTCCTGAATTGTCAAACGGTCCACAAGATCATCCTTGAGGTATAGACCTGCCTTTTTTACTTGGGAGGGAGCACTGCCAAGCGAAGGTATCAGTTTGAGACGACTTGCCAGGACCAACAGCCCCGCTTACGGATGGTTAATGATGCAGCACACCTGCGGGCTGCAAAATCGTCAGGGCGTCCCGCTTTACTCCGCCATACATTTACGAAGTACAAAACAAACAATATACTGCACAAAATTACAATATTTTGTGCAGTTGAATCATGAAAGATATAGTTTTAGGACATAAGATAGAAAGGGACGAGCTTTTACGGCAAGACTTTGTCTTGAGGGAGGGGATCAGTGATAAAACTCTCGTCTTTTTACGAAAATTGTTGTATAAATTCAGGTTCCCGAATGAAAATGGCAAATTTTTTGCATTTGGTACTTGCTTCACTCTTTGAAAAAGGGTAGCCATAGTAAGCCGCTTGCAAAACCCATATTTGGTCGGAACTGCTGTTCCGAGATCAATGGTTTGATGGCGTCGTTGCTCGCCTGCCTGTGCGTTGCACGCAGACAGGCCGGTGAAAAATGCTCATGCAACACCAGTATACATCAGGGAGGAATAATGGCAGCAAAAATAATCAGCGGAACACAGATAGCAAAACAGATAAGGGAAGAACTGAAGGCCGAAGTGGCCGAGATGAAGGAAAAACACGGAGTAACACCGGGCCTTGTGACCATACTGGTAGGGGAAAATCCCGCCTCTATCTCTTATGTGACCGCAAAGCAGCGCACAGCCCATGACCTTGGTTTTCATTCCATCCAGGATAACCAGCCTGAGGATATCAGTGAGGCCGATCTGCTGGCCCTTATAGACAAATACAATCAGGACCCGGCATTTCACGGCATTCTTATTCAACTTCCCCTTCCGAAGCACATAGACGATGGCAAGGTCATCTATGCCGTAAACCCGGACAAGGACGTGGATGGTTTTCACCCGGTAAACGTTGGCAAGATGGTAGTGGGTGAACCCTGTTTTCTGCCATGCACGCCCCACGGCATCATGGAGATGCTCGTCCGTTCAGGAGTTGAGACCAGCGGGGCTGAGGCGGTAGTTGTGGGCAGAAGCAACATCGTAGGCAAGCCCATAGCAAACCTGTTGCTTCAAAAAAGAGAAGGAGGGAACGCCACTGTTACCTTATGCCATACCCGGACCAAGGACGTGGCATTTCATACAAAAAGGGCCGACATCCTTGTAGTGGCGGCAGGCCGTCCCAAGGTCATCACGGCGGACATGGTGAAAGACGGCGTAGTGGTGATAGACGTGGGTGTAAACCGGATAGGCAAGACCCCTGAGGGTAAGGCGATCCTGTGCGGCGATGTGGATTTTGATGCAATAAAGGAAAAGGCCTCTGCCATAACTCCGGTGCCTGGCGGTGTAGGCCCGATGACAATAACCATGCTTATGAAAAATACAGTCCAGGCCGCAAAGCAGATTTCAGGTCTGGCCTAAGAAACTCTCAAGGCAACTGAGGAAGAAAAATAGTCATGGATACCAGCAGACGCTTTGATAAGGAAGAAGGGGGGTGCCCCAGCATACAGTGCGAAGCCAATCGTGATGTGCTGTGTCACTCATGTGCCGAAGGCGTGGTGACCGCGGCCCACAGGGTCTCTATGCGGGCAGTGGAACCGTGTCTGTTCGGCAAGGGAGGAGTTTGCTGTCGCATTTGCAACATGGGACCTTGCCAGATAATAGAGGGCGTGGACACCATGATAGGTGTCTGTGGAGCAGATGCGGCCACGGTAGCTGCGCGCAATTTCTGTCGTATGGTTGCCGGCGGGGCCTCTGCCCACATGGATCACGGCAGGGGAGTGGTCCTTGCCTTTCTCGCCACTGCCCGTGGTGAAACCCCCTATGAGATCAAAGACACAATCAAGCTGAGAAACACAGCCCTGATGCTCGGCATAGACCCTGCTGAAAAGGACACCAGGGATCTCGCAATAGAAGTAGGCACCAAGATGCTCAGTGAATTCGGTCAGCAGGAGGGGACCCTGGCCTTCATGAAGAGGGCCCCCAAGGCCAGACAGGAGCTTTGGGGCAGGCTGGGAATCCTCCCCAGGGGTATTGACCGTGAGGTAGTGGAGATAATGCACCGCACCCACATGGGGGTGGACCAGGAACATAAAAACCTGCTCTTCCAGGCCGCCCGCTTGGCGTTGGCCGACGGTTGGGGCGCCTCCATGATAGCCACGGAGCTGTCTGACATCATGTTCGGCACTCCGGTCTCAGTAAGGAGCAAGGTAAATATCGGGGTCCTCAAGAAGGACGAGGTAAATATCACGGTTCACGGCCACGAACCAGTGCTTGCCGAGGCCCTGGCTATGGCAGCCAATGACCCGGAGATAGTCAAGGCCTCCAAAAAAGTCAAGGCAAAGGGCATAAACCTGGCAGGCGTGTGCTGTACTGGAAACGAGATCCTCATGAGGAGAGGGATTCCCATAGCAGGGAGCTTTATCCAGCAGGAGGTTGTACTTGCCACTGCCGCGATAGAAGCCATGGTTGTGGATGTCCAGTGCATCATGCAGGGGCTGTCCCCTGTGGCGGACAATTTCCACACTGAACTCATCACCACATCTGAAAAGGCCAGGATTCCAGGGACTACTCACATACAGTTCGACGAGCACAGGGCCATGGAAACAGCCAAAGAAATAATATTGCGTGCCATCAACAAGTACCCGGAAAGGGGCAAGCACTTCATACCTGTGCATCAGATGGACGTAGTGGCCGGCTTCAGTCATGAAAATATCGACTATACCCTTGGCGGCCGTTTTCGCGCATCCTACAAGCCCCTTAACGACAACATTATAAATGGCCGTATCCGCGGTGTTGCCGCCATAGTCGGCTGTGACAACTACAGGGTCATGGAGGAAGTCCATATAGATCTTGCTAAGGAACTCATCGCCAATGACATACTCGTACTGGCTACTGGATGCGCTGCCACAGGCATGGGCCGCGCCGGGCTCTTGTCTCCTGAAGCATTGAGCATGGCAGGTGACGGCCTGAAGGAAGTCCTTGAGACAGTGGGATGCCCGCCTGTGCTGCATATGGGCTCCTGCGTGGATAACAGCCGGATTCTCATTGCCGCCACTGAAATGGTAAAAACCGGCGGTCTTGGCAATGACATAAGCGATCTTCCGGCAGTGGGCTGCGCCCCTCAATGGATGAGTGAAAAGGCGGTGTCCATCGGGCAATATTTTGTCTCAAGTGGTGTTTATGTGGTCTTCGGACCGGGCTTCCCCACAACAGGCTCCAAGGTGGTTACCGACTACTGCTTCAAGGAGATGGAAAACCTCTATGGAGGGATGTGGGACATGGCCGAGACATCCAATGATTTTGCCAATAAGATGATTGATAAAATAAACCAAAGGCGCCAGGACCTCGGTCTGGATAAGAAAAAGGAGCGAGTCCTCTTTGACATGGCCATGAGGCGTGAACTCGAGGCCACGCCTCTGCTCGATGTAGGGTGTCATGGGCCGGGGGAATAGTTCAGAGGGGATATGAATGACAAGTTAGGCATTTTAGTTAGTTCCGACAGATACATCGACCACCTGATCGGCATTACCAGGGCGGCGCATAGGGCGGGAAAGAAAGTGACCATTTTCCTCACTAATCGGGGTGTTTTCCTGACAAAAAACGAGAGGTTCACCGAACTGGAGGGGATTTGCCATATAAGCCTTTGCAGTTTGTGCTTTGAATCTTTCAAGATTGATAGGCCCATACCAATTGTCAAGGACCAGGACTTTGGTACTCAGATGCGGAATGTCGAAATAATGAAAGATTGTGATCGTTATATTGTTCTGTAGGAGAACCAGACCATGAATATTGAAAAGGTAGCTTTCATTATTAACGAAACCGAGAATTGCTGGCAGGCCCTGCGCAGCGCCTTCGGATGTATGGTGGAGAATCTTTGGTGCGGTGCCTTCTTCATTGACTCCAATATAGAATCACCCTCGAATTTATCAGAGGAGGAGTTCAAAGAACACCTGGAGAGTTTTGTGGTGGACTTTGAGGCAGAGATCTACACTAACGTCAAGGCCGATGCCGACAAATATGAGCACGTTAAATACCTTTCATTGGAAGACATGATCCCCAAAATCAAGGCGTACCAGCTAGTGGTGCCTTTTTAGGAAAAAGAGAACATGAAGCAGTTACATATTTTTAAAAGCAGACCCAAAAATTATACTAAGTTCCTTGCTGAGAAATTGGCAGAAGACCACAAGGCGACCCGGTTTAACCTTTATGAGGATACGGATTATGACAAGTTGGTGAAACTTATCTTTGACAACGATGAGGTAATAAGCTGGTGGTGATCTATTTCTCCACAAGCTTCCACAGATCGATAATGCCCAGACTGGCAATGATGTGTCGCTCTTCATCCACGACCGGAATTTCTTTAATATTTCTATTGACCATCAGGTCAAGCACCTTCTTGATGTCATCTCCTTTTTGGGCAAAAATAATGTTCTCGTCCATGATATCAGCGACTTTTTCAGAAGTAATCCGGGCCAGCAGCGAGCGGACGTGGAAGCTGTATCTATGCCGGGCGGCAATAACATCGCGGATTAAAACACCCAGAGAGAGGTATCCCTCAAGTCGCCCCTGTTTATCCAGTACATAAATACCCCGAATTTGCGGCATTTTGCTCATCTTTTCAGAAGCTTCTTCTAAAGTACACTCACCCGAGATTGTCAGGTATGTCGTATATCCAATCTTATCCAGCGCTTCGCCGATTTTCATAATTCATCCTCTGCTGTATGGGTTTCACCGGCCTTAAGTAAAGCATACTTGACAAGGGGAGGAGAAATCAGCTCATTGATAATTACTGATCCTATGACTGCGTTCACCAGGATATTTGCTACCAGGTGCAAGGGAAAGATTTCCTGGGCAATAAGCACAAGACCTATGCTCACTCCGGCCTGCGGGAAAAGGCTTATTCCCAAATTGTTTTTTATATTTTTCGGGGCCTTGGATATCTTTGCCCCGGCCCATGTTCCCAACTGTTTGCCGACCATACGGATTATAAGAATGGCTATGGCCAGTAATCCGGCAGATTTCAATAATCCCAGGTTAATATGTGCTCCGGCCAAACCAAAAAAGAGGCCAAACAACGGCTCCTCGATCTGCTCCACTACCAGAAAATAGTCATGGTGCCTCTTTTCCCAGTTGACGATGATGAAGCCCACAACCATATTGGCTAATAAAGCTGAGACCCCTAACAGGGAAGCTGCACCAATCGTAGTGAAGAGGACACCCAATATGATCATGAGTATTGCTTCGCGCCGGCGTGCATGGCGAGCTATAAATTTCAAAGCCATTCCGGCGAGGATTCCTAAAAGAAGGGAAATGCCTATTTCTACCACAGCTTCCCCAAACATCATTATTGAAGTGGTTGTCTCCGGGTTAATCAGGACATGTGCGGCAGTGGCTGCCAAGGAGAAAATGATGATAGCCAGACCGTCATCAAGCGCTATGATTCCCAGCAAGGTGCTGGTGAAAGGTCCTCTGGCCTTTAACTCAGTAATAATAGCCAGTACCGTAGCCGGGGCCGTGGCGACAGAAATGGCCCCGATAACCAGGGCCATGGGAAGGTAAGTCCCAAGCAGGTCATACTCCGGACCCAGAAGGCCGGTCAGAAACGGTATTGTGGGGATCAGGAACGCAGTAGTCAAAATAAAGGCACCAAAAGCCTGGGAAAAAGTGATCCATAAAATACTTTTCCCTAAACGTTTAAGACGCTTGTAGACCAGACTGCCGCCAATCGAGTAAGCGATAATGCCAATGGCTATTTCAGTGATGATATTGAGATCTTTATCAATCAACTTGTACGACAGGATATTGGAAAAGGATGGACTGAGCAGCATGCCGACAACCACGTAGCCGCTAACTCGAGGCAATTTTACGGCATTTGCAGCGCGACCTCCCCAATAACCCAAGATCAGTAAAAGCCCTACTGCCAGTATTGGATGTGTGACCATTAAAAAATCTCTTCCCCCTTTTTAAGCCACAATTCCAGCAGGTCAAGGATATCCAGGTCTGAAATGACCCGGCCTTCCCTGTCTATCAGAGGTATGTGTGTGATATCGTGTTCGATCATTCTGACGATTACGTCATGCAACTTCTCATGCTTGTGACAAGAAACAGGACAGTCATCCATCACATCTTCGGCATTCTCAGAGGAAAAAAGCTCTTCAATATGTTCGGTAACCACAAGTGAATCCTTAACTCTGGCATCCAGATAATAGCGGAAAATAATATCCTTTAAATCACTCAGGGAAATTGTCCCCTTAAGCTTACCCTTAGAGTCAACCACATAGACAATGCTCCGCCGATGTCCTTTTATCATGGCGCGCACAACTTCCTTAAGGGAACCTCCTGCGGCCACTATGGGCAGGTCTACTTGGTGAGATAAAGAACCCAGAAATTCACTTATTGTTAAGTTTAACATTCCGCATCCTCTCAATTATCTGTGGGCTTTTGCCTCACTAAATTTTTTATTTTAAGGACCGGACAGGTCCCAAGAAATGGAGAAATGGTTTTACCGATTACTTGCCCGAATTTTGAAATTATTTATCTGAAAAGCTATATTTCTTCCTCTACGGGTTCATGTTGGCTTAAAATGTACAGGCCATGCACAGGAAAGGGGAGGGTATAGTTAGGGATCTCTTCAAAGCGGATGCAGCCGATATCATCATCTTCCGGGATTTCAGACAGAGGAATGAGCCCCATAGGAATAGGGAGGTCAAAGGGCCGTGAATTGATTGCGGACAGTCTGGAGACATACCGTTCCTTCATGCAGTCAATTATCATATCTCTTTCCTCAAGGGTGAATGATTCCAAAAGGACCTTGCGACTGCTCATGGGATCAAAAGGTGCTTTTCTGTCTATCGGGTCTCCCAGAAGTTTCGACCAGTCATAGGATTGGGCTTCCTTTTCATCCCAATCCGGCCGGAAAAGATGTACCTCTACATCTTTATGTCCTTTGAGATTCTTTATGATTAAGGAGATCATATACCCCTTTTTTACCGGCAATTCATTCTGGGAGGTGATGATATTAAGTTTCATTTTTTCTCCTGTGATTTCTTACGCTTTTTCTTCCTCGTAACCGTTCACGGGATTACAACGCCCGTTTCAACCCACCGAACTGTAAGCGTTTACATGGTGCTGCAGATGCGAGGCGGAGGGTACGCAGACGTACTCCCTGTACTTCAAGTGCCCGACAACAAAGCAGATGCGGTGCCATGTGAACGCTTACTCTTCCTCTTCTTTTTGCATGTACAGTTTGGCTTCTTCAGCAAGTTTCCTCAGCCTGTCATTCACTTTTGCAAATACTGAATCTTCCGGATAGCGTCCGTCAGGTCCGGGGGTCCCGGCAGGTTGGCCTGTCAATATCTCCATGCCTTCTTCCACCTTGGATATGGCCCAGATCTGGAACTTGCCCTGCTTTACGGCCTCTACCACTTTTGGCTTGAGCATCAGGTCCTTGACGTTGGTCTCTGGGATTATTACCCCCTGCTCTCCGGTCAAGTTCCTCGCCTCGCAGATGTCAAAGAAACCCTCGATTTTTCTGGTGACACCCCCTACCGGCAGAATTTCTCCTTTCTGGCTGACAGCCCCGGTTACAGCAATTCCCTGGTCAATCGGCACATCAGAGAGCGCTGACAACAGGGCGAACAGCTCTGCACCGGAGGCGGAATCTCCCTCGACCATGCCGTAGCTCTGCTCAAAGCAGATAGAGGCGGTGAGGCTCAATGGGCAGTCTGCCGCAAAGTAGGCCTTTAGATACCCGGCCAGTATCATCACGCCTTTGGTGTGAATGCTGCCGCTGAGATCAGCCTCCCTTTCCAGGTTTACAACCCCTTCTTTGCCGAGAGCTATGTTCACCGTGATTCTGGAGGGTCTGCCGAACATATAGTCACCAAGGTCATAGATGGACAGTCCATTTACCTGGCCCACGGCCTTACCGGTTGTTGCCACCTTAAGGATATCTTTTTTGAGCATTTCATGCAGATGGTCCTCATACAGATTACATCTATATGCCTTTTCATCCATTGCCTTCTGGATATGCTTATCCTCGATAAGTTCACTGTTTTCAGATTTTGCCCAGAAATCCGCCTCTCGCAACAGGTCTGCAAGATCCGATATTTTTAGACTGAGCTTTTCCTGGGACCCTGCCAGCTCAGAGCTGAACTCTATGAGACTTGCAACTCCGCTCATGTGCATGTCCCTGAGATTTTCCCGCTCTATAAGGGCCTTGGTTGAGCGCATGAATTGCTCCAGCCTCTCTTCGTTCCTGTCAACATGGACGTCAAGGTGGGCCTTGACTTTAAAAAGTTCTTTGAAGTCTTCGTCGTAGTTATAAAGGAGTTGATAGATGAACGGATTTCCCATAAGTACTATCTTTATACGCAAAGGGATTGGTTCGGGTTTCAAAGCCTTGGTTGTGAATAATCCGAACTGTTCTCCAGGGTCTTCTATCTCAATTTTTCTATTTCTTAATGCCCTTTTCAGGGCTTCATATGAAAAAGGCCATTTTAAGAGATCAAGGGCCTTTATGAGCAGATAACCGCCGTTTGCACGGTGAATTGCGCCTGACTTGATCATGGTAAAATCTGTAAAAAGGGCACCGAACTGGGCCTTACGTTCAACGACACCAAACAGGTTTGGATAGCTCGGGTTGCTTTCTATAATAACAGGGGCCCCCTTGGTCTCTGAATTGTCAACCAGTATGTTTACTTCGTACCGGGTAAAGGACGGACCAGCTCCTGGAAATGGAAAGGGCAAAGCCTGAGTAGCCTCGCTTTTAGGGCGGAAGTCATCCATGTGCCGGACCACGTCGTCTCTTACATCAGCGAAGTAGTCCCGGAGTATTTTGATAGATTCATATTTTTTCTTCAGAGGTTCCAGTAAGGTGTCAACTGTCTGCCTGACAACCTCCTGATCCAGCTCTTTCAGCTTCCGGCGCACTGACTGTTCTAACTGTTGAATGCGCCTCATGGCATCTCCCATATCCTTGTGGAATTCTTCACTCTTGGCCTTGAGCTCTTTCCGCTCCTCTTCAGACATCTTTGACAGATCCTCAGGGGTGAGAGGGGTACCGTCTTCCTTTGCCGGAACTACCATCATGACTGACTGATCTGACTGCAGTAGAAAGCCATTTTCGCGCACCTTGTTATCCAACTCCTGAAATACATTTTTCCGGTCTTTATTGAATGCCTTTATCACCTCTTCCTTCCGGGAAATATACGCCTCGGCTTCAAAGACTTTAGGTATTTGGAGCTTCAGTTCATCCAGTAAGTCTGCCATGTCCTTCTTGAATTCCCGGCCCTTGCCCTCCTGAAGCTCCACTCCGGAAGGTTTATCCGGGTTACGGAAGTTGTAGACATAACACCAGTCAGAAGGTAGAGGGTGTGTGTCTTTGGCTACTTCCTCTACATAAGACCGGGCCAGTTCGGAAAGCCCTGTTTCCTTGATCCCTGCAACATATATGTTGAAATCAGGATGTTCCATTCTCAGGCCAAAAGTGAGGGCCTGGATGGCTCTTTCCTGGGCCACTAAAGGCCTTTCCTCAGTCTCAAGCTGGCTCAGTTGTTGAAATCCCAGGCTTTGAGGATCTATGTTCAGACGAAGTTTTTCCGGATCCAGTGGTACGATGGTAGTCATTTTTACCTTCTCTTACGATCTAAGTGCTCATAGGCAAGATCTGTTGCAATCCTGCCTCTGGAGGTCCTGTGCATGTAGCCTCTCTGTATTAAAAAGGGCTCATAGACATCTTCCAGTGTGCCT
>JAIWFS010000017.1:0-10489 GCA_048631505.1 archaeon
GATCTCGTAGAGATCCTTGGAGCGAGTGAGTTTGCCGTTGCCCCACTTTTTGCTCAAGAAGATGCCTATGGCGTAATAATTGCTGACAATTTTGTTACCGGACGGCCTATAGACCAGGGAGATGTTGATGCCCTTCAGCTCTTTGCAGGTCTTGCTTCTATTGCAGTAGGCAAAACACGTATGTGTGAGATGCTGGAGGAGAGGGTCCGGGCGCTGAGGACCCTGAATGAAGAAGTGGAGCGGAACAAGGACCAACTGGTTGAGGCGGAAAGGTATGCTGCCCTGGGGAGGATGGCTGACCAATTACTTCATGAGATACGAAATCCCCTTTCAACAATAGGGGGCATGGCCAAAATCCTTAAGAGAAAACTCAAGGACTCTGAATTAACTAATTATGCCGAGACCATGGTCAAAGAAAGTGAGCGTGTGGAAAAGACCCTGACTGCGATTTTCGATTTTGCTAAGGTCCCTGAGTTGAATCCGGAACTGGTTAGGGTTTGCGATCTGATAAAGGCATCTCTGGCCCTTTTACAGTCAGAATTGGATAGACACAACATAACATTGAATGTTGATTTTCCTGATCTTGAGCCGGTGCTTTTTCTTGACCGCATATACATCCAGCAGGCCTTTTTAAGCATACTTAAGAATGCTGTGGAGGCCATGCCGGAGGGCGGAATGCTGACAGTTTCAGTGTCCGCACCTGAAGGAAATGTTGAGATTCAGATAACAGATACAGGACTTGGAATGGCCAAGGGGCACCTGAACAAGGCAGATGAGCCTTTCTTTACTACCAAGACCCACGGCTTGGGCCTGGGTCTGAGCTTGGCAAAACGGGTAATTGAGTTACATGGCGGGTTTATGTGTCTGACGAGAAACAAGCTTGGGGGTACAAACGTAAGTATTACCCTTCCTGGTGTGAGTGCTTAAGTCAGAGACTGCCATGAATGCTTTTCCGGGTCCGGATTTCATAGATACACACGCTCATCTTGATATTCCACCCCTGTCCGAGGATCAGCCTGGGGCAATCAGCAGGGCGGAGAAGGCCGGGGTTTGTCAGATCATTACTATAGGGATAGATCTGGCGAGTTCAAAAAAGGGTCTTGAGCTGGCAGAGCAATTTCCTCAGGTTTATGCTGCAGTAGGCATTCATCCCCACGATGCAAAAGGGGCTTCAGATGAGGTATATAAAGAGCTTCTGGAGCTTGCCGTTATTCCGCATGTAGTTGCCTGGGGTGAAATAGGGCTTGATTTTGTCAAGGAGTATTCGCCCAGGGACATTCAGCGCAAGGTCTTTCGCCAACAGATCCAAATGGCCGGACAAGTTGATCTGCCTATTATAATTCATGACAGGGATGCACATGTAGAGACGGTTGAAATGTTGAGTGAAGAGGCTGCGGGGACCTTAAGGGGTGTGATGCATTGTTTCTCCGGTGATGTGGAGGTGGCAAAAAAGGTCCTGGATTTGGGTTTTTTCATATCCGTAACCGGTGTTGTCACTTTTCCCAAGGCAGAAGTCGTCAAAGAGGTTGTGCGCTATGTACCATTGGAGCGCCTGCTCATCGAGACCGACTCTCCGTTTTTGAGTCCGGTCCCATACCGCGGCAAGCCGAATGAGCCGGCCCGGGTCGTCCATGTCGCAGAGGAGATCGCCAGGATCAAAGAGGTGCCTTTAGAGGAGATTGCTCGATGTACAAGCGCCAATGCCCGGGACCTTTTCAGACTACCTGCGCCCTAGTTCTTGCGTCCAGTTCACCCAGAAGACAGCGACTTTTGTCCGGGCTGGGTCTGGATTTCGTAGTCCGGCCCAGTGAGTCTCAAGAAACAGTCCCAAGACCCGGAGAGTCTCCACTGGAATATGCAAAATTGAATTCCAGGCTAAAGGCCTTGGATGTTGCCCGAAGATATCCTCAAGCCGTGAGCCTGGGTGCAGATACCATTGTAGTGCTGGACGGGGAAATACTTGGAAAGCCCAGAGACGAAAACCATGCCCTGGATATGTTGAGCCGGCTGGTTGGACGATCGCATGAAGTAATAACATCATGTTGTATGGTGTGGCCGGAAAAGCAGATCACGGTTGAGTTTTCAGCCAGTAGTTTTGTATGGCTGGCTGAACAGGACCCCGATGTCTTAAGGGCCTATGTGGCAACCGGAGAGCCCCTGGACAAGGCTGGAAGTTATGCTGTCCAGGGTATCGGGGCATTCATGGTGGAGCGGATCGAAGGTTCGTATTCAAACGTAGTTGGACTTCCCGTAGATAAGGTAATCAAGTATCTTATGGAGCTGGAGGTCTTAAAGTTTAGGCACTTCGCATGGAGCATATGATCCCGCAAAACTTGCAAGAGCTGAAGTCCCGGATAGCCGGGGCCGCACAAAGGAGCGGCAGGCGTCCGGAAGATGTGCGCCTGCTCGCTGTTACCAAGACAGTGCCTATGGACAGAATACGTGAGGCCATATCCTCAGGCCAAAGGCTTTTTGGGGAGAACTATGTGCAGGAGGCAGCAAAAAAGCTTGAGTCCCTGGGGGACCTTTATCATGAGACCACCTGGCACTTTATAGGGCACTTGCAGAGAAATAAGGCCAAGCTGGCAGTGCAGTTGTTTGATTGTATAGAGACTGTGGATAATCTGAAGCTGGCCCGTGCCCTCGATCGCCACGCAAAGGCAGCAGGAAAGAGATTGTCTGTGTACGTCCAGGTAAACGTGGCACAAGATCCCAGGAAATCGGGCCTTTCTCCGGAAGAGCTTCCGGCTTTTCTCACAGAGGCTGCAGAACTATCCGGTATTGATATTTGCGGTCTGATGACCATGCCCCCCTGGGAGCCGGAACCAGAGTCATTAAGGCCGTGGTTTAGGGCCCTTCGTGAGTTGAGGGATGAGATGAATGCCGGCTTGGGGCGTAGTCCGAGGCTCAGGGAACTGTCCATGGGAATGTCTCAGGATTTTGAAACAGCAATAGAAGAGGGGGCCACTGTGGTGCGTATCGGGACCGCATTATTCGGCCGGAGAGAGTGCTCAATAGGCAAAAGAGATGTTTGATATATTTATCAGGACACATTTTTCAGCCGCCCATTACCTCCGAAACTATCCCGGAAATTGTGAACATCTTCACGGCCACAACTGGGATGTAGAGGTCGTGGTCAGGGCTGAAAAGCTGAATAAAATAGACGTGGGGATTGATTTTCGGGACCTTAAGAAGGCAGTGGCCGGAGTATTGTCTGAACTGGACCATACCAATTTAAACGATCATCCCCGGTTCAAGGACAAAAATCCCTCATCAGAAAGGTTGGCAGAGTATATCTACAGCCGTGTTAAGGAAGATCTCAAGCCTTTTAGCGAGATAGAGCTGGCAAGAGTCACTGTCTGCGAGACATCCAAAACCGGAGTCACGTATTGGGAGGACTGAGATTATCGGTTTCCGAGACCTTTCTGAGCCTTCAGGGAGAGGGTGCATGGGCCGGATGGCCCTGTTTTTTTATTCGTCTGTCAGGCTGTAATCTCAGGTGCACCTATTGTGACACACGATATGCTTATAATGAGGGAGAAAAGAGGGATATTCCGGGTCTTATTGAGGAATGGAGGAAGAGCCGGGTTGGCCTTGTGCAGGTTACCGGAGGAGAACCCCTCTTGCAGGCAGAAACGCTCATATTGCTTGAGGCCCTGCTGAATGAAGGGGCCAGGGTGCTTCTGGAGACCAACGGGAGTCTGGCCCTTGGGAATGTCCCCAGGGAGGTTATCAAAATAGTTGATAGAAAGACCCCTGGGAGCGGCATGGAAAAATTTTTTCTTGAAGAGAACCTTGGTTGGCTGAATCAAGGGGATCAACTCAAGTTTGTGATAACAGACAGGGAGGATTATGAGTGGGCAAGGGAAGAGGTTATCAGACTGTGCCTTTCATGTTATACAGAGGTCCTGTTTTCTCCCGCATGGGGAGGGCCGGTCCCTTTTCAGTTGGCTGAATGGATTATAGCAGACAGGCTTTCTGTGAGGTTCCAGATCCAGTTGCATAAAATCCTCTGGGGAGAAAAAAGGGGTACTTGATTGGTAAAAGGCGTTGACAGGATTATTTAAATAATGTAAAAGCAGTTTGAAGTAAATTCTGAATGGGGGTTCATTCGGTCTAAGCTCCTATTTTTATTAGATGTTGGGCCTTCGGGGGAAGGAAACAAGAAAATGATTGATCTTGATTATTCATTCTTTGCACAGCTTATCGGGTATTTGATCTTGTTGGTTATCCTGAATGGTATGCTTTACAAGCCTATTCGCAAATTGCTTGCAGAGCGTGCATCCCGGATGGCGTCTATTCAGAGCGACGTTGATAAATATGAGCGCAATGCCGAGCAGCTTCTTAAAGATTTTGACACAAAGTTGGCCGAAGCTCGCGGATCCGGGCAAGGGGCAATGGAGAAGTTGAAGCAGGGGGCCAGGGAGGAAGAGCATCAAATGACTGAGGCCAGCAATAAGGAGGCCGATGCCAGGAAGCAGGAGTTGATGGCAGAACTTACATCAGAGATCGATGGGGCAAGGAAGGACCTTGCGGCAAAAGTTGAGGCCTTTGCCATGGATATTTCGCAGAAGCTTCTGGGGAGGGCTGTATAATGGAGTATACGAGGAAGGGTTGGGCTGGTACTTGGTTTCTGGTCGTGGCTTTTTCTTTTGTGGCCCTTTTGATAACCATGGGAGGTTGGGCAGGGGCTGCTGACGAAGGGGCAGTGCACGATACTCCGGGTGTTGAATCAGTCCATGATACTGCCACAGGAGAAGGTCATGAGATAGCATCCCACGGTGAAGAGGGTGCCGCGGGGCATGGAGAAGGGCATGGAGAACATCACGGGCTGAGTCACAGCCAGGTAATGAATTTTATTTGGCATTGTCTTAACTTTTCCATTCTTGCTTTTTTTCTTGTAAAATTCCTGCGCAAGCCAATTGCAGGTGCTCTTAAAGGTAGGACCGAATCAATACGGGCTGCATTTGAAGAGCTGGAGGCCAAGCGGGCTGACGCAGAGCGTAAGTATGCAGAGTATGAGGGTAAGCTTTCCACTATGGATGAACAGGCGGAGCGCATACTGAAAAGTTTCACTGAGCAAGGGGAGTCAGAGAAAGAAAAGATTATAGCCCAGGCCCACGAAGCTGCAGAGCGCATCAAGGCCCAGGCAGAATTTTATGTGCAGCAGGAGCTTGCCAAGGCAAAGACCGAGCTGCAGACCGAAGTGGCTGATATGGCCGTCAAGATGGCGGAGGATCTAATTCGCAAGAACCTGAATGAGGAGGATCATCATCGTCTCATCAGTGAATATCTTGAAAGGGTGGTGCAGAAAAATTGACCAATACAGTCATAGCTAAAAGGTATGCTAAGGCCCTCTTTGCCGTTGCCAAAGAGGAGGGGAAGCTAGAGGCCTATGGTGAGGCGCTGAAGGACATAGACGCCTTTTTGGAAGGAAGTCCTGATGTAGAGGCCGCCCTTGTCAGTCCGGTGTTTCCGGCTGACATTAAACAAACAGTCCTGGAGGAGATTATCAAGGCATCAGGTGTGGAAGATGCCCTTGCAATTTTCCTGCGGCTTTTGGTGGAGCGCGGCAGAATACAGTACTTCAGGATGATTGTGAGCTGCTTCCAGGAGTTCATGGACGAAGAGACCGGGGTGGTCCGGGCAGTGGTCCGGTCTGCGGTTCCTCTGCCTGAAGACCTCCAGAAGCAGTTTAAAGAGGTCCTGGCAAAGGCTACCGGAAAGCAGGTGACTTTAGAGATAGAGGAAGATCCCGCTATAATCGGCGGAATAGTTGCTCATATAGGTGATATGGTTTGGGATGGCAGCATTAAGAGCCAGCTACAAAGTATCAGAGAATCCATAGGAAGGGGTGAGCTGGGATAATGGCACAGATAAAAGCGCAAGAAATCAGTGACATCATAAAGAAGCAGATTCAGGACTACGAAAAGACAATTGACCTAGCCGAGACAGGTACGGTCCTGTCGGTCGGTGACAATGTCGCCCGTGTCTATGGCGTGCGAAATTGTATGTCCATGGAACTTTTGGAGTTCCCCGGGGGCATCATGGGAATCGCCCTGAACCTTGAGGAGGACAATGTCGGTGTTGCCGTTATGGGTGACGTCAGGGGGATCAAAGAGGGTGACCTGGTTAAGAGGACGGCCAGAATCGCCGAGGTGCCTGTGGGTGAGGCCATGCTTGGCCGTGTTGTTGACGCCCTTGGTGCCCCGATCGACGGGCAGGGTCCAATCGACGCAAAAGACTTTAGTCGTGTTGAGATGAAGGCCCCTGGTGTGATCGACAGGAAGGGCGTTCACGAGCCATGCTACACAGGTCTTAAAGCGGTTGACGCAATGACGCCTGTAGGCAAGGGGCAGCGTGAGCTTATCATCGGTGACCGCCAGATTGGGAAGACGGCCATTTGCGTGGACGCAATTATTGCCCAGAAAGAAACAGACGTGTACTGCGTATATGTTGCCTGCGGGCAGAAGCAGGCCACAGTGGCCCTGGTTGCCGAGGCCTTGCGCCGTCACGGGGCAATGGAGTACACCACTATTGTCGCAGCAAGCGCCAGTGAGCCTGCATCACTGCAGTACCTGGCTGCCTATTCCGGCTGCGCCATGGGCGAGTACTTCCGCGACAGGGGGAAACATGCCCTTATTCTCTATGATGACTTGTCAAAGCAGGCGGTATCCTACCGCGAGCTTTCATTGCTTTTGAGGCGTCCTCCTGGACGTGAGGCTTATCCAGGTGATATTTTCTATAACCACTCAAGGCTCCTGGAGAGGTCGTCCAAGCTGAACGATGAACTGGGCGCAGGCAGCCTTACGGCCCTGCCTGTCATTGAGACCCAGCAGGGTGACGTGTCTGCATATATTCCCACGAACGTTATTTCCATCACGGACGGCCAGGTCTACCTGGAGCCGGCGCTCTTCTTTGCCGGTGTCCGCCCGGCCATCAACGTTGGCCTGTCAGTGTCCCGGGTCGGCGGTGCGGCCCAGGTAAAGGCCATGAAGCAGGTCGCAGGTACCCTGAGGCTTGATCTGGCCCAGTACCGTGAGCTTGCTGCTTTTGCCCAGTTCGGTAGTGATCTGGACAAGGCCACACAGGCCCAGTTGACACGAGGTGAACGTCTGGTTGAGATCCTTAAGCAGCCACAGTATGTGCCTCTTCCAATGGAGAAGCAGGTGACAATCCTTTATGCCGGCACAAAAGGGCACTTGGATGAGCTGCCTGTTAATGTGCTTGGGGATTTTGAGCAAGAACTATATGAATTTGTCAGCAATAAGCATCCTGATATCTTCAGCGAACTCAAGGAGAAGGAAGCTATAGACGACAGTCTTGACAAGAAGATGAGTTCGGCAATCAGTGGTTTTGTCACGGAGTTCAAGGCTAACCGTAATCTTTAAGAAGCGAAGGGGGCTGCTATTAAATGGCGTCACTGAAAGATATACAGCTCAAGATAGTAGGTATAAAAAAGACCGCACAGATTACTCAGGCCATGAATATGGTGGCTGCTGCGAAGCTGCGCGGGGCTCAGCAACGCATGGAGGACTTCCGTCCTTATGCTGAGAAATTCTCCGGCGTCATGGGGGAGTTGGCAGGTGCGGGTATCAACCCGGATGCCTTTCCGCTCATGGCGGCCAGGCCTGTGAAGAAGGTCATGCTGATAGTGGTGACCTCTGACAGGGGGTTATGCGGGTCCTTTAATGCCAACCTCATCAAGGCGTCTGGAAAGTTTCTCAAAACCCAGCAGGAAGAGGGCCGTGAAGGATGCCTTGCCTGTGTGGGAAAGAAGGGTAATGCCTTTTTTAAGAAGAGCCCGTTTGAGACACTGCACAGCAGTGTGGGCATTATGGACAACATCCAGATGTTCAACGCAAGGCAGGTGGGCCAGGAGGTCATCAATCTGTTTCTGGAGGAAAGGGTGGATGAGGTCCAGTTGATTTATGGACGTTTTATAAACGTGGCGGTCCAGCGTCCCACCATGAACCGCATCCTGCCGATCAGCACAGAAGGCCTTGAAGAGGCTGAAGGGGGAGGGGCTGAAGGCCCGAAGGCCACATATACTTATGAGCCTGATCCTGAAGAAATACTTAATCAGTTGTTGCCCATGTTCGTGAATGTACAGATTATGCATGCCATGCTGGAAACCGGGGCAAGCGAGCAGGCATCCCGTATGACGGCAATGGACAATGCTACCCGTGCATGTAAAGATATGATCGATGATCTCACCATGGTCTACAACAAGGCCAGGCAGAGTGCAATAACCGCGGAGCTTATGGATATCGTTGGCGGAGCCGAGGCCCTCAAGTAAGGGTGAGGGGCCGTTAGAGAAAAATATTCGGCGCCTATTTAAGGCGTCCGGGGAGGTAGGAAGATAAATGGCTAGTGAAACTGCAGCAAATATGGGGAAGATATCTCAGGTCATCGGTGCTGTTGTCGATGTGGAGTTTGAGCCTGGGAAAATACCGGCTATTCTAACCGGTCTTATGCTCACCAATCCAGCCATAAGTGATGAGGAGGAGAACCTGGTCCTTGAGGTTGCCCAGCACCTTGGTGACAACATGGTGCGCACTATCGCCATGGATACCACGGACGGGCTGGTCCGTGCCATGCCGGTGAGGGATACGGGTGATCCCATAAGGATTCCTGTCGGCAAGCCGACATTGGGCCGGATTATGAATGTGGTAGGCCGGCCGGTCGATGGATTAGGGACAGTTGACGACAGTGTGACGTTACCTATTCACCGTAAATGCCCTGAGTTTGTTGAGCAGGACACCACCGTTAATGTCCTTGAGACCGGTGTGAAGGTCATGGATTTGCTGGTCCCCTTCCCTCGTGGCGGCAAGATGGGTCTCTTCGGCGGTGCAGGTGTTGGAAAGACCGTTATCATGATGGAGATGATCCACAATATCGCCATGCATCACGGTGGTATCTCGGTCTTCTGCGGCGCCGGTGAGCGTACCCGTGAAGGAAACGACCTGTATCACGAGATGAAAGATTCAGGGGTCTTGCCCAAGGCCGCGCTGATCTATGGCCAGATGACAGAGCCCCCTGGGGCAAGGGCAAGGATCGGCCTTACCGGGCTTACGGCGGCAGAGTACTTCCGTGACGAGGAAGGCCAGGACGTGCTCTTCTTCATAGATAATATATTCCGGTTCACCCAGGCCGGTTCCGAGGTGTCGGCGCTGCTTGGCCGCATCCCCTCTGCAGTGGGTTACCAGCCCACACTGGCTACAGACCTTGGTGCATTGCAGGAGCGGATCACCTCTACGAACAAGGGTTCCATTACCGCTGTTGAGTGCGTGTATGTGCCGGCTGATGACTTGACTGACCCGGCCCCGGCCACTACGTTTGCTCACCTCGACGGAACAGTGGTCCTTTCGCGGGCGATTACAGAGCTTGGTATCTACCCTGCTGTGGACCCGTTGGACTCCACGTCACGTATTCTCGATCCCAATATCGTAGGTGAGGATCACTATAAAGCGTCAAGAGCGCTTCAGGTGACCCTACAGAAATACAAAGAGCTTCAGGACATCATCGCAATCCTGGGTATGGATGAGCTCTCAGATGAGGACAAGCTCACAGTACAGAGGGCACGGAGGGCCCAGAGGTTCCTCTCCCAGCCATTCCACGTTGCTGAGACCTTTACCGGCATGCCGGGCAAGTTCATCAAGGTCGAAGATACTGTCCGTGCGTTCTTGGAGATCCTGGAGGGTAAACACGACGAACTGCCTGAGGCGGCGTTTTATATGGTAGGCGGTATAGAAGAAGCCGTGGAAAAGGCAGCCAAGATGGCATAATGACTCTGTCGGCAGATGAGGCTGAAGAGTAATAGCATCGTACAGCGAATAACCCGGCTCCGGGCGGTTGTAGAGCCACGGACGCGGGTCTAGGGAAAAGTAAATGGCAAATAAGATACTTCTAGAAGTAGTGACGCCGTCGAAGTTGTTGGTGAGTGAAGAAGTCGAACTGGCTACTGCACCTGGTGCGGATGGTGTGTTCGGTGCGATGGCAAACCACGCTCCTCTGTTGGCCACGCTTAAGATAGGTGAGATGCATTATCTCAATGATGGAAATACGGTCCGCATAGCTTTAAGCGGCGGTTTCTGCGATGTGTCGAACAACCGGATGACCGTGCTGGCTGAGAGCGCTGAGATAGGCGCGGAAATTGATGTGGAAAGGGCCCTTAAGGCCAAGGAGAGGGCTGAGCGCAGATTGCAGGAGGCTGTGACACGAAAGGAAGAAATTGACCTTGCGCGTGCCCAGGCAGCCATGGCAAGGGCGCTTACAAGGATCCAGATAGCGGGTCACTAGATTCAACACCGCAATTTAATGACATAGTTTTGTGTTAAGGGCAAGCCGCGTGCTTGCCCTTTTTATTTCTTAGGATCTCTTCCCGTGATAGAAAATTCCGTTTCAGAGGGCAATCGGCCCTGGGCATGTATTATACTTGCAGCCGGCAAGGGAACCAGGATGAAATCAGAGATCCCGAAGGTAATGC
>JAIWFS010000018.1:0-10425 GCA_048631505.1 archaeon
GACTGGTAGATCTGCTTCCCGGGCTTGTTGGTGATGATAAGATGGTCGAAACTGGAAATTCGAAATTCGAAATTAGGTAACGCATCTACATCTTTGTGTTTTTCCCCGAAAATCTGCGTCCTATTTAACTTAAGAGGTCTCTCACCTTTTTGGCAAGGCTTTCGGCATCAAGGCCCTGAACGCGATACAGGTCATCCGGCTTGCCTGAAGAACCATAGTGTGTCACTCCAAGAGTGAGGAGCTGCTGGTGTGCGCCTGCCGCTATAAGTTCCTGCGCCACCATGGTCCCCAGACCTGTGCGGGCCACATGGTCTTCAACCGTTATGAGGGGCCCTTTCTTGGCCGCCTCGAGTATTGATTCTTTGTCTATGGGCTTGAGTGAGGCCATGTTGAGCACCCCTGTTGACAGGCCCTCTGAGTCAAGAATTGACCATGCTTCGAGAACATGGGATGTGGCTGAGCCATAGGTGAGAAAAGTGGCCTTATCCCCCTGTCTCAACCAGTCTGCCTGCCCGGGCCGAAACACATAGTCTGCATCGAAAAACGGTTTTCCATCCTCTGTGGTAATAATTGACAACTTGGACCTTCCCATACCCACAAAGACATTGCCCGGATTGGTGGCCACATAACGTATTATCCTGTCAGTTTGATTTGGATCTGCCGGCATGAATATGGAGAAGCCAAAGAGGTTGTTGAAAAGTCCCACATAGTCGATACTTTGATGGGTCGGGCCATCTTCTCCCACGTCCAGTCCTACGTGAGTAGACACAATTTTGAGGTGGGTTTCATTGAGGTCATTTAAACGGTGCTGGTTGTAAGTCTCTGCTGCGGTAAAGACCCCAAAGGTGCTGAAGAAGGTGGCCAATCCCTCTCTGCTCACTGCTCCGGCGCAGGTAGCTGCGTGGTGCTCTTGTATGCCTGTCTCTATGAAGGCAGTGGGGGAAACATGGTGAAACCCCTGCATCTTTACTGATCCTTCCAGGTCACAGCTAAATCCTACGATCTTTGGGGTGGAATCCTGAACATTGTTCCTTTGAGCCAGATCCTTTAATGCTGCGCCGTATGCAGAGCGGCAGTCTGTTTTGGTCTCAATGCCGTAGACAATGGGTTCTCCAGCGTCAATAGATGGGAAGTCTGCCTCTGGTATTTTGCATGGTCCCTTTATTTTGTGTTCAGCCCTGTTTTTTGACCACAGCTCAAGTAGGTCCTTATCTTGTCCCAGTTCTCTCAAAGCCGCCTCGGCATCATCTTTTGGCAGCGGAGACCCATGATACTTTGCCTTGTCTTCCATAAAAGAGATGCCTTTTCCCATGACAGTACGCATGACCATAACCGTGGGGCGGCTGGGCGTAAGGCCGTCATGTACCCATGCCCTTTTCAGGGCCTGGAATATGGTCTGGAAATCATGGCCGTCCGGTACATACAATACATTCCAGCCTGCGGCAGCATATTCATCCCTTACATGGACCGGCATGACATCTTCAGTGGAACCTCCAATCTGGAGGTGATTCCTGTCGACTACACCGATCAGGTTTCCTTGCCCGAATTTTGTTGCAAAACGTCTGGCTTCAGCTACCTGTCCCTTCTGCTGTTCTCCGTCGCCCATGAGGACGATTGTT
Organism: archaeon; assembly: GCA_048631505.1. Taxonomy (GTDB): domain Bacteria; phylum Desulfobacterota; class Dissulfuribacteria; order Dissulfuribacterales; family UBA3076; genus UBA3076. Next base: position 1,620 of record JAIWFS010000018.1, read on the forward strand.
TTGCCCGGCCGACCAAGGAGATTTTGGGCAAGACATATGCCTGTACCTACTGAAAGTCCCTGGCCTAGATTTCCAGTATTCCACTCAATTCCCGGCATGGTTTGTTCTACGTGGCCGGCACAGGGTGAACCGGCACGACGAAACTCGGTAAGGAAATCTTCCTCTGAGAAATAACCAAATTCAGCGAGTACGCTGTATACACACGGAGAGATATGCCCGATGCTCACGACTACGCGGTCACGGTCCGGCCAGCGGGGTTCTGCCGGACGATGTTTGATTGTGCTGTAAAGGACAAGCAGGGTGTGCAGGGAGGAAAGAGAGCCACCTGGATGACCGCTTTTTGCAAGGGTAGTGGAAAGGATAATGCGCGCGGCACATCTGTTCCACATGGTCTGTAGCTCAGAGATCTGTTCCTGTGTAAGTTCGTTTTGTTTTTCTATATCTATGTGAAACATAGGCCAATTCAAGGTTCAGGGTCTATTTCTTATCCTTTTTGTTCTTGGATTTTACCTCGTTATCGTAGGCTTTTATGACCTCGTCCGTGATATCGACATTAGAGGCATTAAAATATATACCAGGCATGTTTTTTTCCAGAATGAGTGTGTATCCACCTTCCTCACCAATACGGCTCACAACCTTTTCAAGTTCCTTGAGTATTGGCTCCATGCTTTTGGTTTCTGCCTGGCGCATTTCAAACTGGGCATCGTCGCTTTGATCTTTAAAATCCCGAAAGGCCTTTTTATATTCGCGTTCCTTTTCTGCCCTGGCAGCCTCATTCATTAAAGGTCCTTTTTTTTCAATATCTTCCTTAAATGCATTGATCTCATCTTGTTTAGCCCTGAGCTGTTTCTGAAGGCTTTCAAATTTATTATTGAGCTTCTCCATGGCCTTTTGGCCGGCTACGGATTTTCGTACCACTTTTTGCATATTGATAACAGCTATCTTTACATAAGCAGTTTCTTCAGCAGTTACACTACAGCACAGGACCGCGGTCCACAGAAAAATCAGCAGCACAGGTATTAAGCTTAGGCGACCTTTCATAAGACAGTTACTACCTCCTGAGCCCCTTTCACAACTCCCATCTACAAAATAATGACCACGGCGTCGCTAGGCAACGCGTGGTCATAGTTTACTGGAATAATCAAAACCTTTTAGACTACTTTACGGCAACAAAGTCATCCCTACGATTTTTTGCCCATGCCTCCTCGTTTTGCCCTGTATCCAGAGGCCGTTCCTCGCCAAAGCTCACAGTTCCTATACGATCCGGATTTACACCCAGATTAACAAGATATGCCCGGGCGCCTTTTGCCCTTCTTTCCCCAAGAGCCAGGTTATACTCATTGGTACCGCGGTCATCACAGTTACCCTGGATTTCGATCATGACCTCCGGATGATCAAGCAGGAACAGAGCATTCTCTTCCATTACGGGTTTCATGTCGTCCCGGATGTTGAAACGGTCAAAGTCAAAGTATATGGGATGCATGGGGGCGCTGGTTCTGCCCTCAGAAATAGTCTCTCCAAAGCCGGCAGCAGTGCCCATAGCTTCGCCTGGGATTTCCGTCTCACCCATACCAACTTCAGCAATACCGGGCATTCCTTCAGGCCCTATGGCCGATTCCCCGATCTGCTCAGTGACAAGTACTTCTTCTCCGCCTCTTACTGGTTTTTTGCCGCACCCGGCAAGAAGTCCCAGGCTCAATATCGAGATCAGTGCCAGCAAACAAATTTTTACTCCCATATTTCCCCAATACATATATGCCTCCCGCAAATGGTTTTTAGTCGCACCATGCAACTACAATTGAATTACACTTGGAATCCACAGATTATGCTCCACTTTAGCAGAGGAGAAACAAAATTCAACCTGTTTTATTGGCATCCTTCATTTTGTAGTTTACACTTTTTGTAACCGTTCACGGGTTCAGGGTTCAGAGGTTCAGGGTTCAGGGTTGTTTTTTATTCTCATGCCTTCTCCATTCCCGCCTGCCTCGCAAGCTTGGCGAGCGGGCAGGCAGAACTCACGAATCAACGGTTCAAATTTTCGGTAAACCCTGAACCTCTTAGCCCTTGAACCTTTGAACCCTGAACCTTTGAACCCGTGAACGGTTACTTTAAAGCTAAACGCTAATGGCTAACAGCTAATCGCTCAACTTAGGTTCAAGGAAGATAGGCCAATTTGGTGCCACTGATATATGATTTAATACCGTTTACGATTCCCTCGGCCACGCGGTCCAGATAGCGGTTACTTTTGAGGCGCTCTTCCTCTTTCCTGTTACTGATAAACGATACTTCAACAAGAATAGAGGGCATCCTTGCACCTATAAGGACAAAAAATGGGGCCTGTTTGACTCCTTTGCTTTTTACATTGCTATATTTTTTTCTGAGGTTCTTTACAACTTCCCTCTGCACATAACCTGCCAGGCGTGAGGACTCATCGACCTTGGTGTTTTTCATTATGTCGTTGAGGATGTTCTTGAGATCCCCTATGCTTTTAGTGGATGTAGCATTTTCTCTGGCTGCCACCCTCATGGCCTCTTTATCCAGGGCAAAGTTTAAAAAGTAGGTCTCAACTCCCCTGGCTCTCTTGTTGGGAGCTGCATTTGCATGAATAGATACAAAGAGATCGGCCTTTTTGGCGTTGGCAATGGCAGTCCTTTGCGTAAGTGGCAGAAACCGATCTTTCTTTCTGGTCAGGATAACCTGGCAGCCAAGGTCTTTTTCAAGTCGTGAAGCCACTTTTTTCGAAATCTTGAGCACAACGTCTTTTTCCCTCAGGCCGGTAGGCCCGATAGCCCCCGGATCCTTTCCGCCGTGGCCTGCATCTATCACCACTCGTTTTACGCAGAGGCCTAACTGTTGCGCGAGAGAAAGACCATTACCTTTTAATTGGCCCCTGGTCTTTTTATATATTTTTGAGGACTGGGGAGGACAGGAAGGCCTCTGGAAGTAGTTTTCTCCAAAGGCGTCCACCACCACCCTGAAGGGGTCCTCAAGATAAAAGATTTTGGTCTTATGGGTCTTCCTGAGGTCAAGTACCACGCGGACTGTACTACGGTTGAACTGGGCTACTCTCACTCCTTTGAGTAGCCCGTCCTGTATAGAGATGTTGTCTTTGAGTTTTTTCCCTATACGGGCCGGCTTAAGGTCTAAATAAACACGTTCCGGAAGATGCTTGGCCTTATTGGCAGGAAGATATCCTTTCTTAAAGGATACAGGGCCTGCCGTGTCAATTACTACCCTGGTGTAGTCTGAAGCAGACCAGTGCCTCACCTCCTGCACAGTGGCAGGTTTTGCACCTGGAGCAATCCTCGGGCTGGAGAGGCCGGCGGACCCTTTTTCCTTCTCATAATGTGTTGTCTGCTTTAAAGATTTTGTTTTCTGCCGTTGCTTAGGACCTAAGGTTTTCAGCTTGTTTCCGGCAATCCTGGCCTTGTCTCTTTTAGGGTATTCCTTAACTATCTTTTCCCAGGCCTCTCGGGCCTTTCCGGTATTTCCGGTACGCTTGTAAAGCTCGCCAAGGGCGTAGAGGGCGTCATCTGCCAGGCGGCTTTTAGGGAATCTCTCTACCAGGACCTGATATCGCTCAATGGCCTCCCTGATGTCCTTCCCGGCTCCTGAATATCCATATAATTCACTGTAGCAACGGGCCATCATAAAGAGGGCCTTTGGGGCAACCTTCTTGTCATTGGGATAAGTGAGGTAGACTTTTCTGAACTTCTTAATTACCCGGACCCATGCTGTCCTGTGAGTGCGGAGCCGGGAATTCCTGGCAAGGCGATCGTATTCGGATTTGGCCTGACGATAGGTGTATTCAGCTCTGCTGGGCTTTGCGTGGGCAGAGTCCAGGGCAATTAGCAAGAATGTCCCTGACAGGAAAACAATGATAAACAGGGATAGAAAAAACCGTAGCCGGACGCAGTTATGCTCAGATAATAACAGGCTCATGGTTTCAGAAATCCGCGCTCTTTTATGTTCATTTGCGGTTTCATGTTGTCTTTTTACTTCTTTTCTGCCATAGATTTGAGTTCTGCTAAGTAGTTAATGGCTTCAAGAGGTGTCATATTATTGATATCGGCAGAGAGTACCTTTTCTCTGAGCTCAGCCCCCTGATCAATGACAAGTGGCAGGGGCATCTGGACCGGATGCTGTTTAGGCCTCATTTCCCGCACAGGACCGGCAGGAATTTCCTTTTTGTCCTTAGAGGTCTTCTTTTCAATACTTTTCAGGATCTCCTTGGCCTTTTTGATTACTGACTCAGGCACACCGGCCAGGGCAGCAACCTGGATTCCGTAACTGCGACTGGTGAACCCATCCACCAGGCGTCGCAAAAAGACTATCTGATCCTCCCACTCTTTAACAGCTATATGCATGTTGCGCACCCTGTCGTGCTTTTTTGCCAGGTCTGTCAGTTCATGATAATGGGTGGCAAAGAGAGTTTTTACTCCCTTTTTGTCTTTGTACAATAAATTTTCCGCCACTGCCCATGCGATGGCAAGGCCATCGTAGGTGCTTGTCCCCCGGCCTATCTCGTCCAGGATTACAAGGCTTTGGCTTGTGGCGTTATGCAGGATGTTTGCTGTCTCATTCATTTCCACCATGAACGTACTCTGGCCCCGGGTCAAGTAGTCTGTAGCACCTACCCGTGTGAATATCCGGTCCACCACACCTATCTGTGCCTCCTCTGCCGGGACAAAGCTTCCCATCTGAGCCATTAAGACAATAAGGGCGGTCTGCCTGAGGACCGTGGATTTACCAGCCATGTTCGGCCCGGTTATAATCAGGAGCTGAGAATTGCGGTGGTTCAGCTCCACGTCGTTTGGAACAAAACCTTCCTTCAGGGTATATTCTATAACTGGATGTCTGCCTTGGCGGATGCAAATTCCCATTTCGTAATCCAGCTTGGGCCTCACGTAGTTATAACGTTCAGCTGCCTCTGCAAGGGAAGACAGGCAGTCTATCCTTGCCAGCGCAGCAGCAGTCTTCTGTAGGCGAGTTCCTGCTTCAGCTACTTGAAGCCGGATCTCCAGGAACAGCTCGAATTCAAGGGCCAGCCTCTGGTCCTGGGCAGTGAGGATCTTTGATTCTATCTCCTTTAGTTCCGGAGTAATATAGCGTTCTGCCGCCACAAGGGTCTGCCTCCTGATGTAATCATCAGGGACAGTGTCGGCCCGGGCCTTTGAAATCTCAAGGTAATAACCAAAGACCTTGTTAAATCCGACCTTGAGAGATGGGATGCCGGTCCTCTCCTGTTCTCTGGCTTCCAACCCGGCGATAAAAGACCTGCCATCCCTCTGAATATGAATGAGTTCATCAAGTTCTTTGTTGAATCCCTCCCTGATGAGCCTGCCCTCTCTGAGAAGTACTGGGCAGTCATCTCTTATGGAACGGTTTATGATATCTGCTATGTCCTGCAAGGGATCCAAGGCCATGTGAATTTCAGTCAAATCTCCTTTTTTGTCTTTTTTTGAAGAGGGAATTTGCAAGAGACTCTCAAGAGATTTTTTTATCCCTGGTATTCGAATAATAGATTGCTTGAGGGCCAGGAGGTCCCTCCCATTTGCAGTGCCAAGGACTGTCCTGGCCACGAGTCGCTCAATGTCATAAACCTGGCGCATCTCTTTTCTTAAATTTCCTCGAACCGAAGGATTTTCTTTAAGGATTTCCACGGCAGACAGCCTGCCTTGTATTTCAGCAATATCTCTTGAGGGATAGAGTATCCACTTCTTGAGAAGACGCCCTCCCATGGGAGTTACAGTAAGGTCCAGAACGTCCAGCAGAGTACCTTGGCGGCCACGGTCCAAAGAGTTTGACAGCAGCTCCAGGTTCTGTTTTGTGGCCTCATCTATGATGAGGTGATCGCTCAGGCGATAAGGTTTTAGATGGTTTATATGAGATGCCTCGCCCTTTTGGGTCTCAGAAGCGTACGATAGAAGCGCCCCTGCCGCCCCGATGCCGGAACTAAGCCCTGCCAGCCCGAAACCATCCAGGGAAAGGGTCCTTAAATGCTCCTGAAGGTCTGCTTTAGCCCTGTCATACTGCCACCATACGTCCGGCCTGAAGCTCAGAAAGGTCCCCGGGATGGCCTGTTTCACCCGGACAACAAGTTGTCCTTCCTGCCGGCTCTCCGGCAAGAGGACTTCCGCAGGCTCCAGACGGAAGAGTTCTGTAAGGGCCTCTTCCTCCCTGGAAAGTTCAGTCACCCTGAATTCTCCTGTTGAGATGTCAAGACAGGAAAGTCCCCACGGGTCTTTGGTGCTTCCGGGATTTATAGAAATCAGGAAGTTGTTGGTTTTGGCTCCTATGCTCCCTTCTGTAGTGATGAGTCCGGGAGTCATCACCCGAATAACTTCTCTTTTGACTAACCCTTTGGCCTTTTTGGGGTCTTCTACCTGCTCACATATTGCTACCCGGTGCCCGGACTGCACGAGCCTGGTCAGATAGTTCTCAGCCGCATGTACCGGGACACCACACATTGGGATTTTTTCCTCTTTGTGCTTGTTTCTGGATGTAAGTGTGATTTCCAGAATCCGGGAGGCTATCTTGGCATCATCCAGGAACATTTCGTAAAAATCTCCCATGCGAAAAAATAAAATTGCGTCAGGATACTGGGACTTAATGTCTCTGTATTGTTGCAACATAGGGGTGATATTTATCGTTTTATCTTTTATGTTCTGGTTCTGTGCCATTACGTGAGTATAGCCCTTTATTATTTTCTATGTTATTTCTTTATTCAAGATTAGGAAAGGGGGTTTTTTATAGGTGGAGGCATCTCCTGAGAAGTTATCTGACCACAGACCTAAGCTCAATGGCATTTTGGACTCCTTCAAACCGGATTTTGAAAAAATTGAGCAGGTGTTGAACAGGCATTTTGCTTCTCATATACCCTTTGTAAACGAAGTAAGCCAGTACATCCTTTTCGCAGGAGGAAAACGTCTAAGACCATTACTTACCGTATGCGCGGCAAGATTATGCGGAAGAGACGATGATGCCGTGTTCGACCTTTCAGCAGTCCCGGAGTACCTCCATGCTGCCAGTCTTCTCCACGATGACGTAGTAGATGGAGGTGTGATGCGTCGCGGCAAGTCTCCTGCCTATAAAATATGGGGGAATAAGGCCACGGTCCTGGTTGGGGATTTCCTCTATGCCAGGGCCATTGAGCTTGCCAGCCGGTTCGGGGACACCCGCATAGCAAAAGCCATTGCAGAGACAGTCGCCCTGATGTCTGAAGGTGAGATTATACAGCTTTTACAGGCAAAGACCCCGAGTTTTGACGAGGAGACCTATTTAGAAATCATTAACAGAAAGACGGCGTCGCTAATTTCAGCATCATGTAAAATCGGGGCACTCCTTGCCGGTGCCGGAAAGTCCGAGGTGCAGGCCCTCAGCGACTATGGTCTCTATCTGGGCCAGGCATTTCAGATGATTGACGACATCCTTGATTATACTGCAGATGCCAGTGAGTTGGGAAAGGCCATTGGGACAGACCTTGCGGAGGGAAAAATTACACTGCCCCTTGTTGTGGCCATTGAGAAGGCATCTTCCAGAGAAAAAGAGAGGTTGTTACAGGTGCTCAGGGGTGGCAATCCCTCCGAGAAGGAACTTGTGTGGGTGAAGGATTTGCTGGCCAATACCGGGGGATTGGATTATACACGTAGTCGGGCAAAAGCCTTGGTTGGCATGGCCTGTGAAAGTTTAGAGCATTTTACTCCATTAGAGACAAAGGACTTGCTCCATGGCCTTGCATGGTTTGTTTTAGATCGTCATAAGTGAGGTTAGACAGTGCTGAAATCGACTGGGATTCTTTCCAAGAGTGCCTTAAAGAGCTTTATTCTCGCAGGAGGGGCAGGTGCTCTGGCAGCAGGCGCATATGAGATCTTTTGCCCCAGGGCCACCTTGTGGGGCAGGGTATTAACCCATGGTTCCAGAAATGTACCTGCAATAAGTCTCGTGTTCGACCAGAGCCCAAACCCGTTAACAGAGCCCATTTGCAAACGACTGCATGAGCTTGAGATTCCAGCCACATTTTTCATAGAAGGAAAAAGAGCCAGGAGTAATCCCAGGGCCATGCGCTCCCTGCAGTCCTTTGAGATAGGGATCCATGGAGAGACTTATAGATCGCTTATTTTACAAAATAAAATAGAATTAAGGCACATGCTCAAGCCCTGCCTCACACTTGCAGGCGACATCCAGGGAAGGGACGCCTGCTTTCTTATGCCGCCTCATGGATGGAAGGACCTTCGACTGGTAAGGACGGCAAGAGATCTGGGTCTTTTCGTGGTCAATCCATCCCTTAAGCTCAGGTGGCATGAGGGAGTTCTTTTTAATACTTCAGTTGAGCGTATTCTGACACATGCGGGTCCTGGTGACATAATTCTTGTGAAAAATGATCCTTTGAGATCGCCTCCTGAGTCCCTTTTTATTGAACTGCTCACATTGCTGATTATTGGTCTCAAAGATAAGGGCCTCAGGATCTGGGGGCTAAGCCCTTTACTTCGTCGCCATTAATTGCGTTATTCTGCTTAAGAAGATTGAAAGCATAGTCTTTTCAAGTTCAAAAGCCTGCTGGCTCCAGCGATTGTTGTACCATAGAGATAAAGTGGCTTTTGATATTTGTCTGAAAGAGAAATCAACTGAGACAGGGAATCATTTACTATTGTTGAGCCTGTCGCCAGGATGACGTCGCAGGTCTTAAAGAGTTCTTCTGTCATTTCTTTGCCATCCCAGATAGACACCCCATATTTTATTCTATTAATATTATCTCTATCAAGGTCTGTTACTTTCAGATTTTCCGCTAATAATCTGCTGGAGA
>JAIWFS010000019.1:0-10414 GCA_048631505.1 archaeon
GAGGATAACTCCTGCAATCAGCAAGGCCCCTGAGATATAGAAAGCAGTGTTCAGGCTACCTGTCATATCTTCAATCGTACCGCCCAGTCTTGCCATGAAAAAGCCTGCTCCCCAGCCGAGAAATACCAGGCCGTAGTTGAATCCAAGGTTCTTGGGCCCGTAGAAGTCGGCAGTAAAGGACGGCAACAAGGCAAGACCACCGCCATACTGCCAGTAAGCAATACCCACGACCAGGAACAGAAGCACAATATTCTGCATCGCAATTACAAATGGTAATGCGAATAGGCATATGGCGGATATAGTACAGTTTATTGTGTAGGCATTAACCCGCCCGATCTTGTCTGAATAAGAACCGGTACCGACTCGTCCGGCTGCATTGATAAAACCTCCAAACGATACAAGAATCCAAGCGTTTGCCGCAAGAAATGGGATGTTCTTGCCTGCGTTAACCATAAGGCCTTTAGCGTTCGCAATGATCAGAAGCCCGGACTGTGTAGTGAGCATGAACATGAATACCAGGGCAAAGAACTGCCAGGTCTTCACCATCTCAGAGGCATTCCAATTATGCTTGGTTGCCGCTGCCATCTGCTTGGCGGTTGCAGCAACTTTAGGGGCTGGAGGCACATATCCTTCAGGAGGCGTTCGCAGGAGCTGACCCGCAATGATAACCACCACTGCGAACAATATTCCCAGACCCACAAAGCTTCCTGTTATGCCATAGTGGTCAATCAGATACTGTGCCAGAGGACCGATATATAGGGCCGCCCCGCCATATCCGCCTACCACAAGACCTGCGACCAGACCTCGTTTATGAGGACCGAACCACTTCAGGGCCGCAGGGGTGGGGGAGGCATAACCAATACCCATACCAATGCCGCCAAGTATGCCGAAACCAAAAACCAGCCCGGCATAGCTCTTCATCAATCCGGCAACGATACAACCTGCGGCAAGGAAAAGGCCGCCCACGGTTGCACCCACCTTGGGACCGAACTTATCCTGTATGCGGCCTCCGGGGATCATTAACAAAGCAAAGATGATAATGCATAGAGAAAATGGCGTCGCAGCCTGGGCATTGGTCAGATAGGTCCAACCTGCATTCATGCCCTCTTCAATGACTTGACCAGCCTTGTCCACATTGACCAGGGACGATTTCCATATGCTCCAGGCATATAATATGCCCAGACAAAGGTTGATAGCAGTGCCTGCAAAGGTAGTTATCCAGGCCTGCGCCGGTTCTTTTGTAACTTGACCTGTCATATATTTATCTCCTTCTTAAAGACGCTCGTAAGCATTCACAGAGCACAGCATCTGCTTTGTTGTCGGGCACTTGAAGTACAGGAAGTACGTTTGCGTACCCTCCGCCTCGCATCTGCAGCACCCTGTAAACGCTTACAGCTCGGTGGCTTGCGGTAAAACGGGCGTTGTAACCCCGTGAACGGTTACAGACGCTCCAATGCCATGAATTATTCCTTCATCAGCGCCTTTTTGCTCTCTTTCAGCTCTTCTATCATGTCTTGTGATATCTTTTTGATATCATCGACAATGTCGGGATTTGCCAAGGTCATTGTATCGCCTACGTCCTTGTTATTGGATATGGCTGCCAGTATCCTGCGCATGATCTTTCCGGAGCGTGTTTTTGGCATATCCGGTACGATCCAGACCTTTCTCGGCCTTGCGATTTTACCAATGGAGTCACAGAGACTCTGTGAAATCTTGGCAGCCAATTCCGGACTGGGATCGTATCCGGGCTTTAAGGAGACATACAGGTCAGGGACCATTCCCCTTATTTCATCTGCTACAGGGACAACCGCCGCCTCTGCCACTTCAATGACGTCAAGAGAAGCAGACTCGAGTTCCTTGGTCCCCAGCCGGTGCCCTGAGACATTGATCACATCGTCAATTCTTCCAAGGATGCGGTAATATCCGTCATCGGCCAGCATAGCGGCATCACCGGCAAGGTACGGCCAATCACGCCAGTCCTTGCTCTTCTCGTTCTTGCAGTACCTTGCATAATACGTAGAGACAAATCGATCACGGTCTCCCCATATGGTCTGGAATGCACCGGGCCAGGGATTCTGTATGCATATATTGCCTGCCTTTCCGGCTCCGGCAGGAACTACGTTTCCATCATCATCATAGATTATCGGATGAATGCCCGGCACACCCGGGCCCGTGCTGCCCGGCTTCATTGCCTTCATTCCAGGCACGGTACTGCAGAGAAAACCACCGTTCTCAGTCTGCCACCATGTATCGACTATTACGGCCTCTCCTTTTCCAACTACATTATAATACCATTTCCACACCTCCGGCTCAATCGGCTCGCCGACAGTGGTCATGTGCTTGAAGTGATAATTGTACTTGGCAGGTTCATCAGGACCGAACTTTCTCAGGGCCCGTATGGCAGTCGGTGCAGTGTGAAAGATATTCACATCAAGCTCTTCTGCTATCCTCCATGCCCGTCCGGGATCAGGATATGTGGGTACGCCTTCGTAAATAACCGAAGACGCGCACAGGGACAAGGGGCCGTAAACAATGTATGAATGACCCGTGATCCATCCGATATCCGCCATGCACCAGTAAACGTCCTCCGGGTGGATATCCTGAATATATTTTGATGTGCCTGTCACATAGGCAAGATATCCGCCTGTGCTGTGCTGGCATCCCTTGGGCTTTCCTGTGGTGCCGCTCGTATACATCAGGAATAAGGGGGCTTCAGCAGGCATAGGTACAGGATCGATTCTTTTACCGCGATAGTCCTTGAGCAGGTCATTCACAATGTAATCACGACCATCAACCATGGGCGTCGGACTCGAGTTTTTCCCCGGATAACGCTGCCATATCAGGACTTTGTCAACAGTCTGGCCTTCCTTTTCCGCCTTTTCAACAGCTATGTCGGCGTTTGCTTTATGATCAAGGAGCTTGCCGCCCCGGTAATAACCGTCAATGGTTATGAGCACATTGCTTCCGGAATCTACAATCCTGTCTGCGCACGCGTTGCCGCTGAAACCTCCGAAGACCTCGGAGTGAATAATGCCGAGCCTGGCGCAGGCAAGCATGGTTATCGGGAGTTCCGCCACCATGGGCAGGTGAAGCGTCACCCTGTCTCCTGCCTTCAGACCCGCAAAGTCTTGAAGGAGTGCGGCAAACTCGTTGACCCTTACATAGAGTTCCTGATAAGTGAGATGCTGAATTGGTTCATTCTCAAGTTCAGGGACCCAGTGGATTGCCGTCTTGTTTTTGTTCTTTTCAAGATGTCTGTCCACACAGTTGTAACACGCGTTTATCTTCCCGCCCACAAACCACTTCCAGCAAGGCGCATCACTTGTATCAAGTGTTGTATCCCAGTACTTGTACCAGTCCAGTAAATCAGCATATTCCTTGAAGCATTCAGGAAAGTTATCAAGGCTGAACCGGTCATATACACTTTCGTCTGTCAGATTTGCCTGAGCAATAAATTTTGTGGAAGGATAAAAATAGTCTTCCTCTTTCCAGTGAACAGCAATCTGTGCTTCAGATGTTTCTACAACTTCTTTTTTGGCCATAGATCAAACTCCTTAATGATTTTATCGTTGAATACATAATGAACTTCTGCATTTGAATGTTTTAATAAATACTCTTAAGTAATTATTTTTCGATCTTGACTTCCCCAATACATAATTTCTGTAATATTTTTGAACCTCCTTTCCAAATCTGAATATAAGAGAGACAGACCCTCCCATTCTACTCATTTACAAGACAGACTTGTTACAATACTGATATGTCCCAAACTTTGAAATCGTATCCAAATTCATAGTATTGTCAAGAAATTATTTTATGATCAGAACTAAAGCATGAATTCGTTTTTTTTTGCAGAAGTATAGAATTCAAGATACTATAACGACACAAATAATTGCGCATATAATACCGGTTACTGTATAATCGAGTTTTTCAGGCGGGGATAAATCCCGCCTCTATATTTCAGATTCTCCATGATTGTCACCGTGAAAATACATTTATTAGCCACCGTCATGAGCGTTTAGGTCAAAAGTGAAGCTGTTATGAAAGGCCCTACTCGATCTCATCGATCATTCAAAGCTTACCTTGGATTAGCAATAAAGGGCTTTTGCATGGGCGCTTCAGATGTGGTTCCGGGGGTTTCGGGCGGAACCATGGCATTCATCCTTGGAATTTATAAGGAATTGATCGAGTCCATCAGGTCTTTTGATCTGGTTTTTTTAAAATTGCTTTTTTCTTTGAAGTTAAGTGATGCCCTGAATCATGTCTCATGGCGATTTCTTATGGCAGTCGGCATGGGTATTTTAATGGCCATCTTCAGTCTAGCCAGTATCCTAAGCTGGCTTCTTCAAAACCGGCCGATACTGATATGGTCCTTTTTCTTTGGTCTGATAGTTGCCTCTTTATTTACCGTAAGCCGTTATCTTGAAAAATGGACTCCATCCATTTTCGCATGGGTAGGATTAGGGGCGGCCTGTACTTATTTCCTGGTTGGTATAGTACCCGCATCTACACCGGATACCCCATGGTTCTTATTTATGAGTGGGGCCATTGCCATATGTGCAATGATCCTGCCTGGAATATCCGGGGCATTTATCCTCGTACTTCTGGGTAAATATCATTATGTGCTTGAAGCCGTGAATAACCGTGATTTTTTAACACTTTTCATAGTGGCTGCCGGAGCCGGGGTAGGATTAATTTCATTCGTTCGTTTTCTTAACTGGCTTTTAAATAAATACTACAATTTTACTATAGCCATATTAACCGGCTTTATGTTGGGTTCATTGAGAAAGATCTGGCCCTGGAAAAAATCCTTACAGAGCATGACAGACACCCATGGGAATGTAATTGTTACAGCCCATGTTAATATTTTGCCGAATCAATGGAGTACAGAAGTAATGCAGGCTCTTTGTCTGGCTATTCTCGGCTTTTTAATTGTCTTTTTTATGGATTTTCTGGCTGAAAGAAGGAAGCACATATTATAGGCAATGTTGAATTGTGAATGTTGGGTTAAGAGGTCATGAAAATACTGATATGTGGCGGTGACGGACAATTGGGCAGTGATTGCGTACAAGTTTTTCAACAAGCGCACGAAGTCTTTGCCTTAACTTTAAATGAACTGGATATCACTAATTCCTCAGATGTGGATAAGGTGATAGGAAAATACGTCCCTGACATCATACTCAACTGCGCTGCATATACCGCAGTGGATGCCTGTGAGACAGAAAGGGAACCGGCCTGGAAGGTCAACGTTGAAGGGCCGAAAAACCTGGCATCCTGGGTCACAAAATATGGCGGTCTATTGATCCATATCTCTTCTGATTATGTTTTTGACGGCCGGAAAAAGCCGCCGGAGCCCTATGTGGAAGACGATGAGCCGAATCCTCTTTCCTATTATGGCAGGACCAAGCTTGAAGGTGAGGTGGCTGTAATGCAGACAACCGACCAATACATAATATTGCGGACAGCCTGGTTGTATGGCATTCATGGCCGGAATTTTCTTAAGACTATCCTCAAGATAGCCCTTGGAAATCCTGATAAAAAGTTGAAGGTCGTGAACGACCAGTTTGGTTCGCCTACATGGTCTTTTCGGCTGGCACTTCAGATCGCCGAACTCATAGAAAAGAACGGTCGGGGAACCTATCATGCCACTGCTGAAGGACATTGTACATGGTATGAACTGGCCGGTCATTTTCTTGGTAAAATGGGAGTTCAGCATTCATTAATCCCGTGCACGAGTGAGGAATATCCTACTCCGGCAATAAGACCGAGAAATTCAATACTGGAAAACCAGCGGCTCAAAAAGGCCGACATCAATCTGATGAAAGATTGGTCCCATGATGTGGATCAATTCGTTTCCAATTTTCAGGAACAACTGCTAAACGAGGCAATGAAGGCAATACCATGAAAAATATTTTGGTAACAGGAGGGTGCGGTTTTATCGGAACAAATTTTATCAGGTATCTGTTGAAAGAATCAGATTTTTCAGGACTGGTGATAAATGTAGACAAATTGACGTATGCAGGAAATCCTGAGAACTTGTTTGATATTGAGAGAGATTTTCCAGAGCGCTATATTTTTGTTAAAGCCGATATATGCGACCGTCAGGGCATTGCAAGAATATTTGATGATTATGAGATAGATACTGTCTGCCATTTTGCTGCTGAATCCCATGTTGACAGGTCCATTGTCAGCCCTGATTCATTTATCCAGACCAATATCGTAGGCACGTTCAACTTATTGGAGTCGGCCAAGTCAAAACAGGATCGGCTGCAACTTTTTTACCATATCAGCACTGACGAGGTGTTCGGAAGTCTGGGAAAGGAGGGGTTTTTCACAGAGGAGACCCCCTATAGACCAAACAGCCCTTATTCTGCCTCAAAAGCTGCTTCAGACCATTTGGTGAGGGCCTATTACAAGACCTACGGTTTTCCCATTATTATCTCTAATTGTTCAAATAATTATGGTCCATATCAATTTCCTGAGAAATTGATTCCGTTAATTATCCTCAATGCCCTGGAGGGAAAACCCTTGCCGGTTTACGGAGATGGCAGATATGTCAGAGATTGGCTCTATGTCAGGGATCACTGTATTGCCATTTGGGAATTAATTAAAAATGGGGAAAGGGGCAATATGTACAACATTGGTGGCAACAACGAGGTGGAGAATATCAATCTTGTAGAGATGATTTGTGACATTTTAGATGGCCTTCAGAAACTGAAAGACAACAAGTCAAGAAGGGAATTGATAACATTTGTCAAAGACCGGCCTGGTCATGACCGCAGATATGCCATAGATTCCACTAAATTGAAAAGGGAATTGGGCTGGATTCCTGAGGAGTCTCTTGAAACAGGGATCCATAAAACTATCAAATGGTATCTTGATAATCAGGAATGGGTTGACCGGGTCAAAAGTGGAGAGTATCAGTCCTGGATCAGGGAGCATTATGACTATGCCGATATATGATTATGAATGTGCCAAGTGCGGATTGATTTTTGAAGCGATTGTTAGTAGGGGTGAAGACCCTTCACCATGCCCTGACTGCGGGAGCCGTGAGTCCAAAAAACTCATAACAGCACCGGCTTTCCATATTAAGGAAGATCGTGCCACAGCCCGTATTGAAAAGAGGGTCAAGGGCTATCTTAAAGATGGCAATATTTCAGGCGCTATGCGCTTTGCAGACGAGGCCGCGTCCATGGTAAAATCCGATAAGGTCCAGCGGATATCGGACAAGCTTCATCAGAAGACGGGCGTATAGGGAGTGGGGCAAGCCTGTCAAGCAACTCACCCCACCACTTTTCAACGGTTTAGATTCTCGGTGAACCCTGAACCTCTGAACCCGTGAACCATTGAACGGTTACCTAGAAGACATACTGCATGGAGACCGTAAAGCGGTTTCCTGAATGAATTTGCCGATGCCGCTCAGTCTCGATGTAAATATACTCAGCACCGACCTTAAGTGGTTTGGTCAGTGAATACCAGGTATTGATGAAGTACTGTTCGTTGCGCGTGAAGCGACGGTCGTCGGTGTCGGTCAGGTCGCCTATGTCGCTATTGTCGGGATTGTCAAAGCCGTAACCCGCAGTCATCGTGGTCTTGTCATTGACGGCATAAGTGAGATCGGCCCATCCGCCGTATGCTGACGCAGGTCCTCCGTCCTCAGCCATATCCAGATCATAGCGCAGGAAGTTGCGCCCGATGCCCTCACCGGTCCAGAGCTCACCCTTAAAAGTAAAAGGTCCGGCAACGTACTTCAGCTCGCCGCAAACCAGCCAGCGGTCCGTATTATTAGAACTGTTTTCTTCATAGTCGGCATGTCGGTAGCCTCCACCGAAAGCCACGAGGCCGCCCTTGCCCAGGATTTCATTGGAATATTGTACCCGGCCAAGGAGCCAGGGCATACGGTCCTCATTCTCAGTACTCGTACGCCTGTGCTTCATCACCGACGCCAATACCTGGAAATCCCCAAGCTCTTGCCGCACTGTAACCTGGGGGACACGCCACCACAGGTTTCCTGCCGCGGTCAGGATACCGAAGTCAACAGTCGATGGATTGAGCTGTGAGACCGGGATCCAGTCCTGCCCGACGACCATGCTTGTGTGGGTCTTTTCGTAGCCGATATCAATATAGCCCAGGCGCATGCGTGGAATCAGGTTGTTGCCGTTGTTGTCACCGTAGAAGTCCATCTCTACGCGACCCAGGGCCGACCACCATTCACCCCACTTATGACTGGCTTTGAAACCAAATCTGGTATCGCGGGGGTTGAAGTTGGTAGAGTCGTTGGTGTAATCACTTTCCGCAGCCACGCAACCTACGAAGTCATTGTATTTCTTGAATTTGGCCGTGTCGTAATTAAAGTCGACCTTGACTTTTCCATAGAGTTCCATGTTGTACTTGGACCAGACATTGCCCAATGTCTTCAGACTCCTCAGAGCCGTAACCTCCTCGGCTGTCAGAGCCGGGACCTCAGGGGCCGGCTTAGCTGCGAGCTGGGGGGCCGGCGGAGCCGTTTCAAGCTGATTGATACGATTCTGGAGGGCCTGCATATTTTCTTGCATCTGCATCATCTGGTCCTGCATGGTCTTCATTTGCAGCTTCAGATCTCCTACAGACTCTCCATAAGCGAATGTACTCAGCCCTCCGGTTAAACTAATAAGAGTTAAGCTCAAAACAAATATTACTGCCCGGCAAGGGGCAAAAAATCGCTGCATTTAACAAATCCTCCTATCCCTTTTATTATCTGAAAGGAATTTATTGCTGTTCGTATTCACGGTTCCTGGTAAACACATTTATATCATAGGTCACCCCACCTCCTTTTTAGGCCCGATTTTATATCTATGAGCCTCTATTTGTATATATTTATGAGTGCTATATTGCAAGGACTTTGAATAGTGATTCAGTATGAACGGTTATGTAAACAATTCAGATTTCCGGTCTGGCCAGGGCCTCACGGGTCATCTTTAATACTACCCCCGAGAGCCCCAGCAGGCCGATGAGGTTAGGGATGGCCATGGCCCCGTTCATAGTATCGGAAAAGTCCCACACAAAATCCACTTTTTGAAAAGCGCCAATGGCGATGACAAGACAGAAGCAGTAGCGATAGGGCGTCCTGGCCTTCAAGCCCAGTATGTATTCAATGCACTCTTCACCATAATAGGCCCAACCTATCATGGTAGAGTATGCGAATACAGCAAGCCCAATAGTCACAATCAAGCCGCCAGGGCCGGGCAGTCCCATTTCAAAGGCCGTGTATGTCAGCGCGCTGGAGGTCTCCCCGCTGGTCCAGGCGCCGGTGGAAAGGATCACCAGGGCTGTCATGGAACAGACAATAATGGTATCAAAGAATACGGCTGTCATGGCTATGAGGCCTTGGCGCACAGGGCTGTTGGTCCTAGCTGCCGCATGTGCGATGGCCGCGCTTCCGAGACCGGCCTCGTTAGAGAAGACCCCGCGGGCCACACCGAAACGGATGGCAGTAGCCACTGCCGCCCCGGCAAAACCGCCGGCAGCAGAGGCAGGGCTGAAGGCGTGTTCTATTATCAAGGTGAGGGCCCCGGGGATCCTGTCAAGGTTCAGGGCAAGTATCACAAGTGCCCCACATACATAAGAAATCCCCATGACCGGAACAATCTTCTCAGTAACCTTTCCAATGCGATGGATACCTCCGATTATTACGATTCCGGTCATTAATGCCAGCACAATTCCAGTGAGCAGGGGAGGGACCCCCCAGGTCTCACCAAGGGCCACTGCTACTGAATTGGACTGGACCATGCTGCCGATTCCAAAGGCGGAGAGGCTGCCCATCAGCGCAAAGAGCCACCCCAACCACTTCAGTCCCAGGCCTTCTGCTATATAGCGCATGGGACCGCCTTGCATGGTTCCGTCAGGGAGCATGCGCCTGTATTTTACTGCCAGCACTGCCTCGGCATACTTGCTTGCCATGCCGAAGAAGGCGCAGACCCACATCCAGAAAATGGCACCAGGGCCGCCAAGATAGATAGCTGTGGCGACTCCGGCTATATTACCTGTTCCAATGGTGGCTGAAAGGGCCGTGGTCAATGCCTGGAAGGGACTGATGTCCCCTGCTGCATCGTCCCCCTTGGGCCTTGAAAAGACGAGCTTTAGAGCCTTGAAGAGGTGAAATATCTGCACAAAGCGCAGGCGCAGAGTGAGAAAAACCCCTGTGCCCACCAGAAAGACAAGCATTACAGGACCCCAGACAAAACTGTTAAGGCTCGACATAATCTCAGACAGTGCCACTATTTTCTCCTTATTTTGTAACTATTCAGGTTGAAGACTGAAGGCTGAAGACTGAAGTATTTCAACCATCTCGCAACGATCGAATGCCCTAAGTTCCGTCCCTAAAAGCCTTCTACCTTCAGTCTATCCACCTGAATTACATGTGGTGTTTTATATCACT
>JAIWFS010000020.1:0-10367 GCA_048631505.1 archaeon
AAACTTAGATATTTGTTGCGCGTCGTTAATTCAACACTACGCGAAGCTCACTATGAACTTTTAGTGCAAAACCGTTTAGACATTATGAATCACCTGCCCGCTTGCCAAGCTTGCGAGACAGGCGGGACGGCTTAGATTTTCAGTGAACCCTGAACCTTTGAACCCTGAACCCGTGAACTGTTACTCTTCTCTATTATGAATAGGTTATACCAAATGTCTTAATAAAGTATAACCAAATGTCAAGTAGAACGGACGTAACGGATAGCCAAAAGCTAAACCCCACTATGACCAAAGCCGCCCTCGCCCCTTGCGGTTGTGGGCAGTGAATCCACTTCTTGCCAGCTTGCCTGCCAGACCCTGGCAAGGATCATCTGGGCTATCCTTTGTTCTCTCTGGATGGTGACAGTCTCCGGTCCGAGATTAATGAGTCCCACTTTTATCTCGCCGCGGTAGTCGGCGTCAATAGTGCCGGGTGCGTTCACTACTGTCAGACCATGTTTGATGGCAAGTCCACTCCTGGGCCGGATCTGGAATTCATAACCGTGTGGTAGAGCTACTGCAAGGCCTGTGGGAACAAGACCTATTTCCCCTGGATGCAGCAGGATATCGTGTTGGATCGCTGCTGCTAAATCCATGCCTGCCGATTGCCTGGTTATGTAATGAGGAAGAGGAAGGTCAACTGCATGGGGCAGGCGTTTTATCTGTACAACTACAGATAGTCCTTCTGGTGATCTAATAGCCAGGGATTCTATCACATACTACTCAGGAGCTGCCTGCAAATGAACTTGCCAGCTCCTCATACCTTCCGGCCTCTCCATCCGGGGTCGGCCCCAGACAGACCAAGGCAGAGCCCCCCTTCAAACACTGTGTTGCCATCTGCTTTATGTCCTCAGGGGCGACTGCATTAATTTTGCGGATTACCTCATCATAAGAGACGAATTTGCCCAGATTTATTTCATTTTTTGCCAAACGCGTCATGCGGCTGTCTGCGCTTTCAGCAGAGAGCAACAATCCACCCTTGATGTGATCCCTGGCAGCCTCCAGTTCATCGTATTCAATAGATTGATCTGCGAGCTTTTTTAACTCCCCGTGCATTAGCTCCACTGTTTTCGAAAACTGTTTTTCAGAAATGCCTGCATAAATTCCCAGCATCCCGGTATCCTGGAACGAGGAGGAAAAGGAATAGACTGAGTAGGCAAGACCCCGTTTTTCCCTTATCTCCTGAAACAGCCGGGAACTCATGGACCCGCCCAGAATGACGTTAAGCAACAGGGCCGGATAGCGTTGAGGGTCTGAGGAACATGGTCCTTCATAGCCCATCAGTACGTGAAGTTGTTCCAGGTCTTTTTTGATAAATTTGACCCCAAGGTGGGGTACAGGCCTGGAATGAGATGAATGGCCATTGATAGACGCCAGGCCTCCGAAAAGTTCGTTTATCTTGGCAACAAAAGACTCATGTTCCAGGTTACCCGCCGCAGCGATCAGGATCTTTGGGCCTACATAGGCCTTACCTACAAACTCCTTTAAGGTCTGTGAACTTATTGCGCTGACGTTGTCAACAGTGCCGAGAATGGATTGTCCAAGGTTGCTTCCGGGCCAGTAAAATTTGTTAAAAAGCTCATGTATCAACTCATCCGGGGAGTCCTCAAGCATACTGATCTCTTGCATTATGACCCGGCGTTCTCTTTCCACTTCCACGTCGTCAAATCTGGAATGGAGAAAAATATCAGAGAATAAATCCAGTACCCTGTCTAGATGGATATCCAGTACCTTTGCGTGGAAACATGTGATCTCTTTGGAGGTAAAGGCATTGGAAAATCCACCCATCTGGTCAAAGGCCTTGGCAATGTCCAGGGCGGTACGCCGTTCAGTCCCCTTAAAAATCATATGCTCGATAAAGTGGGAAATGCCGGAGTTGCCGGCATCTTCGTCCCTGGCACCTATAGTAACCCACACACCGACTGATACCGAGCGGACATTGGGCATGCGCTCAGTAAGCACGCGAATGCCGTTTGGAAGGACGGATTTATTGTATTGCTGGTTCACTTTTAAACAGTATCTCCCTGCTCGTCCATGACAGCCTTACGGCTGAGCTTGATCCTGCCCTGTTGATCTATACCTATGACTTTTACACGGACTTCGTCACCTTCGGCAAGTATATCCTTTACATTTTTTACATGCCTGTTCTCCAGTTGGGAAATATGCACCAGGCCGTCGGTGCCGGGTAATATCTCAACAAACGCCCCGAAGTCCATAATCTTTTTCACGGTCCCAAGGTAGATTTCTCCGACCTCAGCCTCTTTTGTGAGGTCCTTGATCCTTTTGATGGCATCGTCTGCTGCTTCCCCTGAAGAGGAAAAGATGTTCACCTCACCTGAATCATCGACGTCTATCTTTACGCCGGTTTCCGCTATTATGCCACGTATATGCTTCCCCCCAGGGCCGATAAGATCCCGGATCTTTTCCGGGTTGATATTGAGGGTAATGATTCTAGGTGCATACTGGGAAAGGTCTTTTCTGGGATGATCTATCACCTCTTTCATCTTGCCCAGGATAAAGAGTCTCGCATCTTTTGCCTGCATAAGCGCTTTGCTTAAAATATCCCGGCTGATCCCTGAAATCTTGATGTCCATCTGTAGCGCGGCAATCCCTTCCTCGGTCCCTGCTACCTTGAAGTCCATATCGCCCATGTGGTCTTCATCTCCCAGGATATCAGAGAGTATGATGACCTCGTCATTCTCCTTTACAAGGCCCATTGCAACCCCTGCCACCATGTCTCGAATGGGGATGCCGGCATCCATCATAGCAAGTGCCCCTCCACAGACAGTAGCCATTGAGGATGAGCCGTTTGATTCCAGGACTTCTGAGACAATGCGAATAGTGTATGGAAAATCGTCCGCAGGAGGTACTACTCCGGCCAGCGCCCGTTCTGCCAGTACACCATGGCCGATATCTCTTCGTGCCGGACCCCTCATCGGCCTGACTTCGCCTACGCTGAAAGGGGTAAAATTATAGTGCAGCATGAAGTGTTTATAATGTTGTCCCACAGGGGACTCGATCCTCTGTTCGTCATCAGAGCTGCCAAGGGTTGCCACAGCCAGCACCTGAGTTTCTCCGCGGGTGAAGACCGCTGAGCCGTGGGTGCGGGGGAGTTCTCCCACAGAGCAGGAAATCGGCCTGACTTCATCAAAAGTCCTGCCGTCGATCCGGCGCTTTTCTTTTGTAATCAAAGTACGCATCAGCTCCTTTTCAAGGCCCTTCAAGCACCCTGATATTTCCTGTTCACGCCCGGGATGGACTTCAGCCAATGCCTCCTTAACTTCTGTTTTGAGGCGCCTTATTCCCTCAACTCGTTCGACCTTGGAGGGTATCTGTATGGCTGCAAGCATCTTCTCCCGTGCAGACTCCCTGACCTTGTCTGTAAGCTCAAGGTCCGAATCAGGCTCGGGGATAGTCATCTTGGGCTTACCCGCCTTTTCAACAAGCTCATCCTGGAGATCGAGCAAGGGCGTCAGGGATTCATGACCGAAAAAGATAGCATCCAGTACTTCCTGTTCTGAAAGTGCCGCGGCCCAACCCTCTACCATAACTATTGCGCTTCTCGTACCGGCAACAATTATGTTAAGATCGGAATTCGAAAGCTGGGTCTTGGTGGGGTTAACTACGAATTTGCCTTCCGCCCTTCCCACTCTTACGCCGGCAATAGGGCCGTCAAATGGTATGTCTGAGATACAAAGGGCTGCGGATGCCGCAGTAATGGCAACTACATCAGGATCGACCTCTACATCCACAGAAAGCACCGTTGCTATTATCTGGGTATCGTAGGCGTATCCATCAGGAAATCTGGGCCGAAGTGGACGATCTATAAATCGTGAAGTCAGGGTTTCTTTTTCGCTGGGTCTTCCGATCTCCCTACGGAAATAATTCCCGGGTATTCGACCTGATCCGTAGAACATCTCCTGGTAGTCTACCATGAGTGGCAGGTAGTCTATTCCTTCTCGTGTTTTACCGGAGGTTACCGCTGTCACTAGGACTACGGTTTCCCCCAGGCTGGCCAAAATGGCGCCGTTGGACTGCTTGGCCAAGCGTCCTGTTTCAAAGGAGAAGGCCATGTCATTTATCTGTGTTTTTAATTTTATCATCTGTTTTAAGGTCCTATTATCCTGCAACAACCAAGAGAGTTACAAGTTCAGTGTATTAAATCCGCAGTTCTCACTCCATGTCTGTCGACTGCCAAGAAGTGTGAACGGTTACATCGTATTACTTGCGGATTCCCAGTTCCTTTATAATTTTTCTGTACCGCCCCACATCCTGGTTCTTGAGGTAGTCGAGCAACCTCCTTCTCTGCCCTACAAGTTTTAACAGGCCGCGTCTTGAGCCGTGATCCTTCTTGTGGATCTTGAAGTGCTCGGTGAGATAGCCAATACGGGAACTCAACAGGGCTATTTGAACCTCAGGGGACCCAGTGTCAGTCCCGTGGGTTTGGAAGTTCTCTATAATTTCTTTCTTACGTTCTGGATCCAAAACCACCTATTTTTTCCTCCTTCACTATAACTACTATTTTAATTTGTAATAGCATATTCTTTTGGCCAGACTTTTATGGGACGCAGTATTTTGTGGCCATCCAATTTCAGCGCTGTGGGCCATGCCACCACGGACACCAGATCTTTTTCCTGCAGGCTTGAACCATTTTTTATATAAGGCGGCCTGCAAAGAAGAAGACGCAGATAAGGCAGCTCCGTATCTGACTTATGGCCTTGCGATTCCATTAGCTCCTTGAGCCTGTTTACCAAAACTGGACGTCCATTCCTTAACTCCGTTGCCATCTCATTATCTATCTCAACGGCAGGGATATGGGCCAGCGCCTTCCCAATAGGAATAAGGACCTCTGGAAGCCTTTTGCTTTTAAGAATTTCGTCCAGGGTCTCCATTTTCAGGGCATGCTCTATGTTGAAGGCTCCGTTTCGGGTCCTTCGCAGTCCCGTCACATGACCGCCGCAACCCAGATTTGACCCTAGGTCATGTACAAGTGATCTCACATAGGTACCTTTTGAGCAGTGTACTCTGAAGTCCACTTCGGGTAACCTTATTTCAAGGATCTCAAAGGAGAATACCTGCACTGGCCTGGACTCTTTTTGGACCATTATTCCCTGACGTGCGAATTTGTATAACGGTTTCCCTTTATGCTTGGCTGCCGAAAAGGGCGGAGGTGGCTGAAGAAGCCTGCCTGTAAATTCTTTGGCCGCCTCTTGTAAAGAGATTAGGTCAAGACTTGGGGGTAAAGGTTTCTGTTCCGTGATTTTGCCTGCTGCATCGTATGTGTCGGTAGCTACTCCAAGGAGCATAGTCCCTTGATATACCTTGTTACCTGCCATAATAAACTGGACGATCTTTGTCGCCCGTCCCAGACATATGGGCAATATACCTGTGGCAAGTGGATCAAGGGTACCTGCATGTCCGGCTTTTTTAACCTTAAGCCTTTTGCGAACTTCCTGAACCATTTGGAAGGACGTTATGCCGAATGCCTTGTCCATTACCAGGATACCATCAAGCATCGGCTGTTTCCGAGCCCTCAAAATAGGCATTTATTTGATTCAACAGGATCTCTCTAATTTCGGCTGCTGTCCCGGTCTTGCGGAAACCTGCTGCGTGAAAGTGCCCGCCACCTCCGAATTCTTTTGCCAATTTTGCTACATTAAAGAATGATTTTGACCTCATGCTGACAGATACCTGTCCGGCATAGACCTCCTTTATGAAAATGGCAACCTCTACTGTATCTATACACCGGACATGCCCTACAAAATCATCTGTGTCGTGCTCCGTTGCTCCGCTGACACGAAACATCTCCGGAGTGGCCTGAAGAAGACCTATTTTGCCATGCCCCCTTACCTCAATGGTCCTTAATACAAGGCCTAAAAGGTGTTGTCTGCATAGAGAATAGTTTTGATAAAGTCTGTTCGCAATGGCATAGGGGTTTGCGCCGTGGGCCACGAGGTCCCCGGCCATCCGGAAAGCTGTCTCGTTCGTATTGCTATGACGGAAACACCCTGTGTCTGACAATATGGCAGCATAGAGATTTGTGGCGATGTCTTCTGTTATGGGCCATCCAAGTCCTTTGATGATCCACAGGACTATGGCCCCTGCGGCAAAAATGTCCGTAGATATATAGCTTATGCAATGAGGGTGTTTTGTTCCCGAAGCTTGAGCACAAAACGGGGCCTGGATCGGGTGATGATCCAGAACGACAACAAGTGAGGCTTGTTCTATCAACCTTTGTGCCTGCTTTCCGATCCTGTGGGGTTCATTGCAGTCAAGGACCACCAGAGTGGTCTTTTCAGGCAGCGGATTGGCCACTTCATTGACCAGGTACTGAGAGCCGGGGAGAAATTGAAGTGAATCCGGCACAGGATCTTCTATAAAAAGGGTTACGTCTCTCCCTGCGTCCTTAAGGGCAAGGCCCAGGCCCAATACAGAACCCAAAGCATCTCCGTCCGGCTTGACATGACAGGTCAAAAGGAGACGATCAGATGCATTAATGGCATCTACCGCAGCCTTCAGTGTCTTGGTGTCTTTGGGTAAAACTTCAGTCACAGTGTTTCTCAATTCTCTGTCTGTTGGCCGGTTTGCACACTGGCGAGGAGTCTTTCTATCTTTTCCTGGTCATCCAGGCTCCGGTCCAGTTGAAAGTGCAGTTCAGGTATCCGCCTGAGGTCAAGGCGGTGTCCCAGTGTTCGCCGTATGAAGCCCTTAGCCTTATTCAGCCCTTCCAGCACAGATTCCCTTTCAGGCCCTTTTCCAAGAACCGAAACAAAAAACTTTGCGTGACGGAGGTCTTCTGAGACCTTTACCTGCATTATGGTCACCAGTCCTTGGATCCTTGGATCCTTAATTTCACCAAGCAGCATGTCTGCCATTTCTTTCCTGAGGAGATCCTCTATCCGTCTGGAACGGGGGAACATGTGGGGCATGATTGTCTTCTTATTTTCCCATGTTAATAATTTCGATATCTGTATCAATAACTTCTACCAGACAGGTCCTTTCAATGAATTCCAGGATCTTATCCAGGACGGAGTTGATTATTGGCTGGCTGTTTCCTATTGTGGATATTCCTATCTCCGCCCTTTGCCATACATCGTTCAGGGCTATTTCTGCTACAGCTACATTAAAACGGCTACGCACCTGGCCAATCAAACTCTTAACCACACGCCGTTTCCCTTTTAGCGAATGGTTTCCGGGCAGTCTTACCCTGAGCCTGATTATCCCCACGATCATTTATCAATCAGAAGTTTCCTTCTCTCCGGCATTAGATATAGGTTCTCCAAGGACCGGGGCTTCTTCTTCCATTATATAGGCCTCTATTATGTCCCCTGTTTTTACGTCATTGAACCTTTCAAGGCCGATTCCGCATTCGTACCCGGCCTGGACTTCTTTTACGTCCTCTTTAAATCGACGAAGAGACGCTATCTTGCCGTTATAGGCTACAACGTTGTCTCTTAAGAGCCTGGCCTGAACATTTCTCTGGATCAAGCCCTCCAGCACATAGCTCCCTGCCACTGTACCGACTTTGGCAATGTGGAAGACGTCACGCACCTCGGCGCGTCCCAGGGTCTTCTCCTTATAAACAGGTTCCAACAGCCCGACCATGGCGCTTTTAATCTCCTCCATGGCATGGTAAATGACATCGTAGAAGCGGATATCCACATGTTCCTGCTCGGCCAAGGTCTTTGCCTGTGGGCTGGGTTTTACATTGAAGCCTATGATGATTGCATCTGAGGCAGATGCCAGCAAGACGTCAGATTCAGTAATGGCTCCGATACCACTCCTGACAAAATTCACCTTTATCTCTTGAGTACTGAGCTTGCGCAATGCCTCTAGAAGGGCCTCCACAGAGCCCTGAACATCTGTCTTGAGGACAATATTGAGTTCCTTGAGTTCCTCCTCCCGGAGTTTTTCAAAGACATTTTCCAGACTTACCTTGTTGTCCTTGAACAATTCTGCCTCTCTGATCTTGCGGTGGCGATACTCAGCCACCTCTCTGGTCTTTTTGTCGTCAGAAAGTACTGTGAATTCGTTCCCTGCCTCCGGTACGCCGGAGAGACCCTGGATTTCCACAGGCATGGAGGGGGCGGCAGTCTTTATCCTTTCACCCTTGTCGTCGAACATGGCCCGTACTCTGCCGTGGTGTATGCCGCAGACCAGAGCGTCACCTATGTGCAGTGTCCCTTCTGAAATCAGCAGGGTAGCCACAGGACCACGCCCCTTGTCCAGCTTCGCCTCTATCACGTGACCTCTGGCAGGCCGACTGGGGTCTGCCTTGAGTTCCATCACCTCGGCCTGGAGGGCCATCATCTCAAGCAATTCTTCGATTCCTGTTTTTTCTTTGGCTGAGATGTTGATGCAAATGGTCTCTCCACCCCAATCCTCCGGAATCAATCCCAGTTCAGCAAGTTCTCCTTTCACCTTTTCCGGATTCGCCCCTGGCTTGTCAATCTTGTTGATTGCTACAATGATGGGCACCTCGGCTGCCCGAGCATGATCTACAGCCTCACGTGTCTGGGCCATTACGCCGTCATCCGCTGCCACCAGCAGGATTACGATATCAGTAACCCTGGCCCCGCGAGACCTCATAGCTGTGAATGCCTCATGGCCCGGGGTATCCAGAAAGACTACTTCCTGGCCGGAGGGAAGTGTGACGTGATATGCGCCTATGTGCTGGGTGATGCCACCTGCCTCCTTTGAGGCTACATCCGCTTTGCGTATGGCATCCAGGAGTGAAGTCTTTCCATGATCTACATGGCCCATGATTGTAATCACAGGAGGTCTTAGCACAGGCTCGCCTTCCTGGACATCCTCCATGTGGACCAGGTCTTCAGCCACGGACTTCTTCTCCAGCTCATAGTCAAATCCGGATGCCACCATGCTGGCTACGTCGTAATCGATAGACTGATTTACCGTGGCCATTACGCCCAGCCCCATGAGCTTCATTATAATGTCTCCTGCCTTGACGCCCATCCGTTTGGCAAGCTCACCAACCTGAATAGTCTCGTATATGGCAAACTTTCGTTTGCTTGCCTTGGGAGGCGCAGTGCCGGGCTGAGGGGCTACTTTCTCCTTTTGTCCTGAATCGCCATGGATTCCGGAAACCCCGGTTTTCTTCCGGCCGGATGCTGTGATATCGATCTCTTCTGCAAAAATTTTGTTTATATGTCTCTGTCTTCCCTTTCGCTTGGGAGTAACCCGACGCTTTTTGAGCGATTCTCCCAACTCTGACATCTGGACTACTCTCTTGCCCTTTTTTCTGTCCTTTTTTTCAGGGACTACAGAAATATCAACTAAAGGAACCGACGGTTCTACAGGAGGTGCACCCGTGTGAGAGGGCTTTTTAGCCCGAGGAGCAGGACTTTCAGGTTTATTATTTGGCTGCTGGGGGATTTCAATCCTCGGCCTGTCAAGGATCTTTACAAAGCTTTTGGGTTTAGCGACTTTGGCCTTTTTTACAGTCTTGGGTTTAGAAGCGCCTTTAGGCTGGGCAGTCTGTTTTTCAGGCAGGGACTCTTCCACTACTTCTGTTGCGGTCTCGGTTACCTCTTGCCCGGATTCGATTTCTAACTGCTCTGCTTCAGTAGCCAGGGCTTC
The DNA here is from genome assembly GCA_048631505.1 of archaeon. Classification (GTDB taxonomy): domain Bacteria; phylum Desulfobacterota; class Dissulfuribacteria; order Dissulfuribacterales; family UBA3076; genus UBA3076. Next base: position 9,637 of record JAIWFS010000020.1, read on the forward strand.
TCCCTCAGCCTTAATTTCTTCCTCTTCCCTGGCGACAGGGATAGCCCCTTCCGCTTTTTCCTCCGTCACCGCAGCCTCTTCCACAGACACCTTGGCAACGACCTTCTCTTCAGATTCAGTTGGATGAACGATCTTTTTGAGGGTAATTTTTCGGTGCCTGAGACGAACTGTGGTTTTGGGTTTGACCTCTTGCTCTTTCTTTTCTGTCGCGTGTGCTTTATCCTTGAGCTTGCGGCGGATATCCCGGGCCTCGTAGTCCTCAAGCGCACTCATGTAGTTCTTGATGTTGTAGCCAAGATCCATAATCTTTGTCGCCATCTCTTTGCTGGCTATTCCAAATTCCTTGGCCAGCTCATGGACTCTGATTTTAGCCATGCCTGTCTTTAACCCCCGGCAATATAACTCACCTTAAAAGAGCCGGTCAGGCTCTCATGTATTAGCACATCCTGGATTGACCTGTTCATTTTTTTGTCGTTACCACTATTCATTTTATTATTCTACTGAGAATACCCTATTTGCAGCATTGCTTCAATTTTTCGGTCTGGCCGTGTGGCTGCACGCAGACATGTCTTGTTTACGTATCACCAAGTAAGTCTTATTCCTCGGAATCTTTGTGCAGTGTGTCAAGAACATTTTGAGCAGAATTACTTTGAGAATCGTGGTCCTCGGCTTTCTCTTCTGTCTCAGGCAAATCCTCTTTTTCGGTTCCGATCTCTTCACTGGTATCTATT
>JAIWFS010000021.1:0-9874 GCA_048631505.1 archaeon
AGTAGTTGAGTGGTTAAGTAGTTGTTCTCGTTTGTTTTTGTACAGTTTGCATGAAAATTGGACACTCGTAGAATTCAGGAATTTAGGAATTCAGGAATTTAGGAATTGAAAGATGAATCTTTTCCTTATCTTAATCCCTCAATCCCTAAATTCACAATTCCTCAATTTGGCTCCATATAACCATTATGATGAGGATGGTGTCCAAAAATCGGGCCTAGTTTTTAGATCAAATAACGAGGTCTGGGGTAAGACTATGAGCACCTAAAGGAGGTAACTGATGAGAGAAAAAAACAAAATTGACCTCAATTCCGATGTGGGAGAAAGTTTCGGCAGGTATAAACTGGGACTGGACGAAGAGGTTATTCCCCTAATAAGTTCAGCCAACATCGCTTGCGGATTTCACGCAGGTGATCCAGCCGTCATGAAGCGTACAATCTCTATTGCCAAGCAACACGGGGTGGCACTGGGTGCCCATCCAGGGTTTCCCGACCTGATGGGATTCGGCAGGCGAAATATGGATGTGACCCTGGAGGAAATCAAAGACTATGTCACTTACCAGGTCGGAGCCCTACAGGCATTCGCGACCATTCAAGGTCTAAAGTTGCAGCACGTGAAGCCCCACGGCGCCCTTTACACCATGGCTGTTCAGGATGTGCGTATCTGGGAGCCCACAGTAGAAGTCCTTGCCGGGCTCAACAGGGATCTTATTCTTGTGGTCTTAGCCGGCCCAAACAGGCAGGAACTGGAGGATATGGGATCACACTATGGGATTCGAATCGCATTTGAATTTTTTGCGGACAGGGCATACAACCCTGATGGATCCCTTGTCTCCAGAAAGGAGCAGGGGGCCGTGATCCATGATCATCAGATAGCCACCGAAAGGGTCCTTAAGATGGTGACAGAGGGAAAAGTAGTGTCTAAGGATGGTGGAGAAATAGAGCTTCATGCAGACACCATATGCGTTCACGGGGATAATCCAGAGGCCGTGGCACTCGTGAAAAGCGTCAGGGAGGGACTCCTCGCCTCAAAGGTTGATATCGCCCCTATGGGGACATTCCTTTAGGAAATCAACATGCTCTATGAACACCCTACATATCGCATAATGGGAGACCGGGCACTTCTCGTTGAACTGGGTGATGGGATTAGCCCCTTGGTCAACAAAAAAGTCAGGGAACTCTTCCTCTGTTTAAAGAATAATCGGGTAGAGGGGGTAGTGGAAACCGTGCCTGGTTACCGTTCACTGCTCATTGTTTATGACCCTCTGAAAATCACCTTATCCGCGCTTAAAGAAAGGCTTAATAAACTCCATACAACTATTGACCGGTCCGAAATACCCAAACCCAGAACGCTGGAGATCCCGGTTGTTTATGGCGGCGAATGTGGCCCTGATCTGAACTGGGTGGCTGAATATCATAAGCTTTCCCCTGAAGAAGTTGTTCGATTTCACACAGGGACAACTTACCAGGTCTATATGATCGGTTTCACACCAGGATTTGCGTATATGGGACAATTGCCGGAAGCTATTGCCACTCCTCGCAGAGAAACCCCCCGCACTGCTGTCCCGCGCGGGTCAGTGGGGATTGCTCAAAGCCAGACAGGTGTTTATCCGGTGGAAAGCCCGGGCGGGTGGCAAATAATCGGCCGGACCCCCCTAAGGCTCTTTGATCCTGAAAAGTGGCCTCCGACACCACTGGAAATGGGCGATTTGGTAAAATTTCTCTCCATCAAAGAAGAGGAGATGGCACGTTGGGAAGTATAGAGACACTGGAAATCCTGGCCCCCGGACCCTTGACCACGGTTCAGGACCGCGGGAGGTTCGGGTTCGGGAGATTCGGGATTGCCCCCAGCGGGGCCCTGGATTCCTTTTCCCTGAGAATCGGGAACCTGCTTGTGGGCAACCGCGAAGATGAAGCCTGCCTGGAAATCACACTTTTGGGTTTAAAGGTAAGGGCGCTTGTCGATTTGCTCATAGCCGTCACCGGAGCTGATCTTCAACCTCATCTGAACAGGAAACCCTTACAGATGTGGCGTTCCCATATCATGAAGGAAGGAGAAGTACTTTCCTTTACCGTACCCAGGAGTGGATGCCGCGCCTACCTTGCCCTGGGAGGTGGAATCAGCGTAACTCCATTAATGGAGAGCAAATCAACGAACCTCTCCTCCGGTTTTGGCGGTTTTGAGGGAAGGGCCCTTCGAAAAGGTGACATTCTCTCCACTGAATCGCCCCAGCTTCATCTCAGGGCAGAAGGGAAGGCCCTTGACCGGAAATTGATCCCCGCCTATGGAAAAAACTGGGTCTTGAGGGTCCTCTTGGGTCCCCAGGACGATCACTTCACAAAAACAGGGAAAACAACTTTTCTCAATTCTTCCTTCAATGTTACGCCTCACTCGGATCGCACCGGGATCAGACTTGCAGGGCCAGTAATCCGGACAAGGGCTGGAATGGAGGAATCGATAATATCAGAGGGTGTGGTCTCAGGCACTATCCAGATTCCGGGGGATGGCCAGCCCATCATTATTCTGGGTGAGACGGTCACCGGGGGATACAGAAAAATCGCAACCGTCATCGGCGCGGACCTGCCCCTTCTGGGACAGATGAAGCCGGGGGATCAGGTAAACTTTGAAGAGGTATCAATGAAGGAAGCATATCACGCGCAAAGCCAAGTCGAAGAAATCATCAGGCGGTTTAAGGAAGGGTTATAATATTGCTCATAACGGATGGGCCTCAAGGCGGGATCAAATCCCCAAAAAGGCCTGGCGGAACACGTCACTTTCAAGGAGTTCTTTGCCCGAACCCTCCGTAACAATCCTGCCGGTTTGGAAGACATATCCATACTCGGCCAGATCCAGGGCCTCCCGTACGTTTTGTTCCACCAGTAAGATGGTGCTCCCTTCATCCTTGAGCCTGCGGACAGTATCCAAAACTTCATCAACTAAAAAAGGCGCCAGACCCAGGGAAGGCTCATCTAACATTAGAACATGAGGGCTGGACATCAGCCCCCGTCCAAACGCCACCATATGTTGCTCGCCCCCGGACAGGGTAGATGCCGCTTGTCCCCGGCGTTCTCTCAGCCTGGAAAATAGATTGTAAACAAATTCAAGATTTTTCTGAATCTGATTCTTGTCGTTTAAAGCATATGCGCCCAGAAGCAGGTTCTCTTCAACCGACAATGGGGCGAAAAGCATCTTTTCTTCAGGCACATAGATGATCCCCATCCGTACGATTTCTTCTGTCCTGAGTTTCTGGATCTCCCGCCCCCTGAAGAGAATCCGCCCCTCAAAGACACGCTGTGTTCCCATGATTGCCCGGAGCAAAGTAGACTTTCCCGCGCCGTTGGCTCCTACCACACACACGGTTTCGCCGGAGTCCACGTTGAGTGACACCCCATGGAGGACCGGCAGACCGGAATAGCGCACCTTGATGTTCTCCACCTGGAGGATGTGCTCTGTCATATTTCTTATCCTATGTCCCCGCCATGTTCCCTGACATACCGTTCTCCCAGGTAGGCCTTGATGACCCTGGGGTCCTTTGCAATGGTTTCCGGATCCCCCTCTGCTATTTTCTTGCCTGAATCAAGCACAATCACCCGATCACTAACCTTCATCACCAGTTCCATCACGTGCTCGATCAACATCACGGTCACTCCCATGTCCTCGTGCACGTGCCTGATGTCGGCCATGATTTCCTCAATTTCACTCGGGTTCAACCCGGCCGCTACTTCATCTAACAGAAGCAGTTTGGGATCCGACCCAAGGGCTGTAGCCATTGTTACCCGTTTCTGGGCGGCCACGGTCAGTTCGCTGACCCTAAATTCGGAGAGATCGTGCAGATTCAGATCTTTCAAAATCTCATTGGCTCGGGCCCTGGCCCGCGAGGGGGAACGGGTGCGCATAAAACACCCGACCATTACATTTTCCTCCACATTAAGGTCCCCGGAGGCGACATACACCTGAAAGGTCCTTGCCAATCCAAGTCTTGCGACCTCATGAGCTTTCAGGTCGGTAATATCCTGGCCGTCGAACATGACCCTGCCAGAGGTAACGGGGTGTAAACCGGAAACACAGTTAAAGAGCGTGGTCTTGCCTGCGCCATTTGGACCAATGAGACCAATCAACTCTCCTCTTTCCATGGTAATGGAAATGTCATCGTTGGCCCTTAATCCGCCAAAGTCCTTGATAAGGCCATGAACTTCCAAAAGCGCCATCAGCTCCGCTTCCTCCGTCGCACTTTCTCCACAATACCCCATATGCCCCGGGGTTCAAAGGCCGAGATCACCATAATAATAACAGCGTAAATAATCAGGTCAATGCCCACCAGACCCACTTGGGCGCCCAACCATTCTTTGAGATAGCTCTTACACGGTATTAAAATGCCTGCGCCAATGATGGGGCCCCATAAAGATCCCGCTCCACCAAGCATGGCCATCAGCGCGATCAGGATAGAGAGGTCAAGGCTCATGGTATCTTCAGGCTCAATATTCTTGATATAGCAGGCATGAAAAGACCCCACCAGGCTTACAAAGGCCGTGGCAATGGCATAGGTCTTGACCTTGGCCCAGTGTACATTGATGCCCAGGGATTGTGCCACGTCCTCGTTATCTTTAATGGAGCGAAGCTGAAACCCCAAACGCGATCTGCGAAACCAGTTAACGTAAAGGATCCCAAGGAAAAAGAACCCCAGGATGACGTAATAGTAGTACACATCCTGCTTGAAGATCAGCCTCAAGAAATCAGGAGGAATATATTTAATTGGTGAGATTTCTAAGCCCCTTGCTGCGCCCACAAAATCCCATACCTCAAAGATATCCTTGAGGACCAGGGAGGTGGCGATAGTAGCAATGGCAAAATAATGTCCTTTCAGCCGGAACAGAGGGTAGCCAATGATAAAGGACCAGATGACAGCAAAACACATTCCGATGGGCATTGAGACCCAGAAGGGCACATCCCACCGGATCAACATGACCGCTGTGGTATAGGCCCCTATGCCCACATACTGGGCCTTTCCCAGATCCACCTGACCGCCGTAACCGCCGATGGTATTCCAGCCCATCCCGTATAACGAGAACATCAAGAACTGGATCATTGTCGCCATGGCAAAGGCAGAATGGGGGAAAATGGGAAAGACAAGTAAGAATAGAGCTACCAGCGCGGCAATAGTGAGATCGATGCGTGGGGAGTCTGAAAAATCCAGAGCGTTTTTTATTGTTTCCATCCGAACAGTCCCCTGGGTCGAACCACTACTATGACGAAATAGGCCAGATAGACCCACATGTATTTAAGGGATGTCATGGGCACATCTGCCATCCAGTCAAAATTAAAAGTATAGGTGAAGAAATCCCATATGCCGGGAATTTCAGTAATCAACCCTACAACAAGTCCTGCAAAAAAAGCACCTGGTACGCTGCCAAACCCACCAAGTGCCACAATGGCAAAGGCGATCATGGTAAATAAAAGGCCCATGAATGGGTTGACAGACCAGAAGTTGACGATAAGCGCACCCGCAATGGTCACCGAACCTCCGCCAATACCCCAGGCCAGGGCATTCATCCGCTCCGTGGGAATCCCCATGTAGCGGGCCCCCTGGGCATTCAAAGCGGTGGCTGTTAGGGCCTTTCCGATTTTGGTGCGATTCATGAGCAGCCACACAGCCACAAAGGCGACCACTGAGAGGCCTGCAGCCGCCAACTTTGTGGCAGGCACAATGACACCCATACCCATATCAAAGCTTTTGTCCACCAGGATGCCATGATGGAGGGCCCGGTCCTCGGAACCGAAAATGAGAAGGGCAATGTTTCGCAGAAAGAGCATAAGGCCGAAGGTCCCGAGGAGTTGGGCCACCATGGGACCCCTGATGAGAAACTTAATAAAGCCGTAGTAGCAAATGATACCCAGCAGGAATCCCACAACTGCAGCAACAGGGAGGGTCAACAGGGGCTCCATCCCCGTGGCCTGGGCCGTGAATAGGCCCGTGTACATGCCGACCATGAGAAATTCCCCGTGGGCAAAGTTTACAATCTCCATTACCCCGAAGATTATATTCAGGCCTAAAGCCACCAGAGCCAGTACCATGCCTATCAGCAAACCGGCAAACAGGGAACTTATCAAGATATCCATCAAAATCTCCCAAATCCTAACCCGGATAAGCCCGCCCTCCTGCCAAGCAGGGCTAAGAGGACGGGCCGGAATTATGGAATAACGATGGTGTTAGAAACTAAAAGGGAAGATCATGTCTGCAGTAGCAACATCAAAGGGGTATATGATCTCCAGAACCAGGTTTCCATCTTTATCTTTCTGGTACTGACCGATGAGGCCGGACCCCAGCACATTCTGGCCTATCTCATCACCAGAGGCGGCAAACTGAATACCGGCCCAGGGCACTACCAGTTCCTTGCCCGGAATCTTGAGAGCATTGGCAGCCTTCTGAATGTCGGCCGGCTTTGTGGATCCCGCTTTCTCAAGGACATGGACCCAGGTTTGCAAACCTGTAAAGGCCCGGGCAGAGGCGCCACCCAAATCATTGCCGGTATTCTTCTTATAAAGCGTGTTGACCTGTCCGGCTACCTTCTTAATCTGGGCTACTTTAGGCAGAAAAACAGTTCGGGTCAAAATGCCAACAATACTATCCCTGAGGGTGCTACGGAACTCCGGTTTTTCAAACCCTGCGTCCTGACCCCAGATGATCTTGGGTGCGGCCTTCTGGGCCTTAAGAGTCTTCACCATCAGGATAGCATCCGAGGTGTATGATGCAAAAAGCATCGCATCCGGCCGGACCGCCTTTAATGACCTTACTTCGCTGGAGAGGTCCGGCGACTTGGCCGCATATAGAAGGGATTTTTTCAGTTTAAAACCATACTCCTTGGCAAGGGACTTGATGATGTCGGAAACATGAGACCCCCATTCGGTCTTCTCGCAGGCCGAGGCCAGATTGATGATCTCTTTTTTGGGCACTGCCTTCACGCCCCTCACCTTGCCCTCGGTCAGTCCCTTCAGCAACTCAAAAAGGTCCTTGGTGAACCACTTGTCATGGGGCGTGGTCCGCCAGAACCACTTGAGTCCCCTTTTGGTCAAAGCGGGCGATGTAGAAGTCCCGTTGATCATGGGAACGCCATATTGCTCGCAAACGGCGCTAACGGTCTTGGTCACCGAACTGTGATAGCACCCTAAAATGCCGTCCACCTTGTCATCCAGAATCAGCTTCTTGGCCAGGTCTGCACCTATGGTGGGGTTGCCCTGGTGATCCTTAAAAATGAGTTTGATTTTAGCACCACCCATGTTCTTGATGCCACTATTCTTGGCCATATCCATGGATATGTCTGTCATGACGTTATTTGCTATCTTAGCAGCCAATTCCGCACCGGCACGAAGCTCACGGCCGGCCGCAGCAGCACCACCAGTCAAAGGATATATAACGCCAATCTTGATTTCCTTGGCAGCCAACGCGGCGGATGGAACAAGAAGCCCCATCACTGCCAGCACACCTAACACAACCATTCCAAATCTTACTGCTGTTTTCATCTTTTTTCCTCCTTTTTTGGGCCAAAGGCCGTGTTAAAAATTTGGAACTTACCCGGATCTTTTATGGAAAAGGCCGGGGCCAGTACACAAAAGGCCAATTTACCTACATCTTGCCGATGAAATGGGAAAAAAGTCAATTATAAAATCACAAAGACATGAACTCCCTTTGATTAAATCATGAGATAGAATAAGACTGATTTTCAACCACGGCAACATATAGAGAAAACCCCGCCTCATGTCACGCTTCCAAAAGAAACGTCAAATGAATTCTTATAGCAGCGTAAGGTGCTCATCTCTCAAGTCTGAAACAAACATGTGGCCCGGAGCATGGGTAACCACCAGGGGAAGAGACGCTGACGTGGCGGCCAGTTGGGATGTCACGCCACAGGCCCAGAACACGGGTATCTCACCGGACCGAATTGTGACCGGGTCCCCAAAATCAGGCCGGTCCAGGTCCTTTATGCCGATTTCTTCGGGCGATCCCATGTGCACGGGGGCGCCATGCGTGAGATGAAAGCGCGTAGTCACCTGGATGGCTCTCACAGCTTCCGCAGGCTTCATAGGTCTCATGGTGACAACCAGAGGCGCAGAAAATGGACCTGCAGGTTGACAATCACGGCTGGTGATATACATGGAGACATTTTTGTCTTCCTCTAAGTTCCTGACAGGGACGCCAGCGGCCACAAGCGCAGCCTCAAAGGAAAAGCTGCAGCCAAGAAGAAAGCTGACCATCTTGTCATGAAAGACATTGCGAACATCTTCCACCTCATCCTTGAGTTTTCCCTGTTCAAATATCCTGTACTTAGGCAGGTCTGTTCGCAGGTCAGCGTCTTTCGCGATTTTTGGCTCTACCTGGCCGGGTTCAAGCACGTCCAGAATAGGGCAGGGCTTGGGATTGCGGACACAAAAGAGCAAAAAATAAAAAGCCGCATCCTGTGGAAGCATAACAAGGTTGGCCTGCACGTATCCTGGCGCAACACCTGTAGTAGGTGTTTTCCATTTTCCGGCCCTGATTTCCTCACGCAATTGGGCAGGTGTTAGATCTTGTGCCATTGAAGAACCTGAACCTCCTCAAATCATTACAGAACATATAGCAAAGTTAAAAAAATAGCACAATATAAAACAGGACAATTACCTCTCCCCAATTACGATATTTTTTCGAACCCCTATAACGACGACCAATCCTTCGACCTCTTCAGCCCCCTTTGCACAGCTTTTCCTTATGATCTTCATCAAATGTCCTTTCGTATCCGCAGTCCGACGTTCGGATCACAAAAATTCCAACGGGCTTTTGACTTCCTGCCCACCCTGGCGCAGCACATGGTTGTAAATCATGGTTGTGGAGACATCGTTATGCCCCAGAAGCAGTAATTTGCCTGACATCGTTTTTCTATGAGATTAAATCAGCCTTGACACACAAGACCAAATTTTCCTATAATTTTCACCGGAAAATGAGTTTTTGCAAATTTCAATCCATTGAAACCCAATCAACGGGATTCACGAAAATGAAGCCCCTTCTCGACTTACCGGTAGTCTTGATCCGCCAATGGAGTATCTGTCTGATGAATTAGAGGTCAGCCGGGCTCTTGACCGCCAGTCCGGGCCTGTTCAATACGTGGGTGTAGATCATGGTGGTGGAGACATCCGCATGCCCCAAAAGCTCCTGCACCGTGCGGATGTCGTAGCCTGCTTCGAGCAGGTGGGTGGCAAAGGAGTGGCGCAAGGTATGGCAACTTACTTTCTTGGTGACACCGGACCGCAAAGCCGCGCTTTTCACGGCCTTCATGGAGTGTTCGGCCTGCCGCACCTGCCACTCCTCGATTCCTGGACGATTGCGAAGATCTTCCAAAAACGACTCGATATCCTCGCGCGAACGATCCCGCAGTTTTTTTCCAGGGAGGAAATCAACAAAAGCCTGCGCCCATTTGACATAAAAGGACGAACGGTCAGGCCGTATCCGGTTCTCCTCCAGGCAAGCCTTAAAGGCGTCCCAAAATCTTTGAGCTGCCGTCGCTTGGTTCTGAACTTTTTCAGACATAAAACCCCGAAATTTCAATTAGTTATGGTTGTTTTTGCCCTATGGTAATAGGCAGAATAAATATATTAAACGGCATTTATGTATGGCAACACATTGAAATATTGGTGTTTTCATTTAAAAGGGGGTGATGCCCATGGGCTATTTGTTTAATATCATAGGATAAATTATTTTGTCAATGTTTTGGTAATATATTTTTTCTGTCCAATATATGTTGGGCATGTGGAGACACTATATAAGAATATGCTTCGACCTCTATGATAAGGGGCAACATAGGAGACCGAGATCAAGATGAATTTTACTTTGACATACGATGGTGAGTTG
>JAIWFS010000022.1:0-9690 GCA_048631505.1 archaeon
GCCTCTGTGGGAGAACCCTTGCCCGGCGCTGAGGTCAAGATCGAACGTAACGGCGAGCTTCTTGTGCGCAGCCCGGGCGTCATGCTTGGCTACTGGAACCGGCCTGAATATACCCGCGCGGCCATCGATGATGATGGATGGCTGCATACAGGCGACATCGCGGAAATAAAGGATCATCGAATCTATATCCGCGGGCGGCTCAAGGAGATCCTGGTGACCTCCACCGGCGAGAAGGTCTCACCAACAGACCTGGAAACGTCGATTGTCCTGGACCCACTTTTTAACCAGGCCATGGTGGTAGGAGAAGGCAGACCATGCGTGGCGGCGTTGCTGGTACTCAACCCCGCTGCATGGCAGGTATTCGCCTCCGGGCTTTCTCTGGATCATGAAGATCCTTCTTCACTCCAATCGCCCGCCGCCACGAAGGAAGTCATCAAAAAGATCGCTGGCCTGTTACAAAAATTTCCGGTCCATGCCCGGGTACGCTCTGTGTACATGACACTGGAGCCATGGACCATTGAAAACGGCATGATCACCGCCACTATGAAACTGAAACGGCCGGAGATCGAAAAAAAATTTGCAGAACAGATAAGGAAGCTCTACGTGCGCCGCGATATTCCGGCATGATTCCGCTGAAAATACCCCTGACGACTAAGTACCACTTGAACCCCTTGGATACAAACTGGCATATGATTAACGAAGTTTGACTACGTCTCCAATTTTCACTTCCATAATGACCCCCAAAACAGGCATATGGATCATTGTTGCCATAACGGGACGTGCTGTGGCCTTCTCTACTGCCTTTTGATACAGATCAAGCTGAGGAGCGTATCGAAGGGCCTGTTCGGACCATTGCTCCATGCGTCCGGGGAAACTCTTGTGATCAATGATCACATAGCCTTGTGGAGTTTCCAGAAGAAGATCAATCCATCCACTGGCCTTTTGATCACCTATTCTCAAATGAATCGGCCATTCCCTGTGCCGGATGGTTTCTTTTCCATAGGTCTTGTCCACGTAGCCTCGTAACCTGTCACTTGCGGACAGTAAATCTTCCGCTTTCAACCAGGGGGCCCTCCAGTTTTCCAGGATCATGCCGGCCATGTCCAAACGTTGATTCCTGGGCTGTGTGGTGTCATCAGCGGCCAGAAAGGCATGCACGGCTTCGCCCAGGACCTGCATATCCGGCTCCCCGGTCAAGGAAAGACGGCCGCCCAGTCTAACGGTCGAGGAAATCTCAACAGTCCCGGCCAGAGAAGATTCCAGGTGGCTTGGAACAAGCCGGGCAGGCGGATAGTCTCTTTTCTCAGAGATCACAGCCGAAACGTAGGTCTGTTCCGTTTCTCTGCTCCGCTCACGTTCACCGGGTTCATGCCGCGATGGTTTCATCTGAAAGGAATCCTCTCCAATCTTGACCACGCTCTCTTCCCCTTCCACCGGCAATGACAGAAGCATTGTACCTGTCTTATCCTTCAGGGTATCCAGCCAGGCTGTTGAATTTTTGCCTGCCTCTCGGGCTGCCAGGACAAGATAATCCCTGGCCCGTGTCATCCCCACATAAAGCAGTCGCATCATTTCTTTCTGCTCCTGCAGGAGGGCTTCGTTCTGCTCATGAGAATCGTTTATGGCGCTCTCGAGACCTGTCCCTGTCTTATACTTGTCGTAAGGCCACGGCCAGTAACGAATCCAGCGGTCCTTCAGAGGGTCTCTCGGATCGAAGTCCCTTTTTGGGGCACTCACATGGATACCAAAGGACCCCGCCCTTTCAGAAGACTGCAGATCGCAAAGGATAACCACGGGCCATTCCAGTCCCTTGGAGCGATGATAGGTGAGGACCTGAACAGCCTTCTCGTCCCGCCCCTCTGCCTGCATGTCCAAATCACCGCCTGTCACGCCTTCACTGAGAAAAGTCACCAGCCCTGCAGGAGTCCCGGCGCTGCGCTGCACCTGGCATCTGTCCTCGTAGCTTTTGGCCAGAACTCGTAACGTATCTATATTGGCAACCCGCTGTGCACCATCACCCCATTGCAAGATGGTTTGGTCAATGGCCGCTGTGCTCAAAGCCAGTTCCAGGGCTTCAGAGGGCGTGAGATGAATCAGCTCGTCCCGGCGTGCATCCAGGTCCCGGATGATAGGCTTTGTGCTCCACGGTCTGTCCTCATTGCTCTTAAGCCACTCTGAAAACCACCGTCCTTCGGGTGGATCTTCGGTAAAATGGACGATTTCAGCAGCGGCCAGGCTGTCGGACTGATCCACAAGATAACGCAGGCATGCGAGAGCGAGAACACACTCCGCCTGAGAAAGGAGCCCTTTACGGGGTACGGTTGCCCTGACTCCATGACCTTCCAGGGCGTCAGCGATTTGCAGACACCTGTTGTTAGTACGACACAGGATTGCGATGTCTCCACCTTTCAGAGGACGAAGTCTCCCGGATGTTTCATCCGGGACCTGAAATTCCGTGGCCTTGCTGAGAAAATCCTCCACAGCTACTGCAAGGGCCTGGGCTTCATTGTCCAGATTTTTCGCAGAAAGCCACCACATGTGAAGCGGTACCCCATGGCCGGGGAGGTCGCGTCTTTTGGCATTGAGAGTCACCTCTCTCGGTTCAATTCCAACCGTTTCAAAGGCCTTGGCAAAGAGATAGCTCGTAAACCTGACAAGCTCCGGGCGTGAACGATAGGAATCAGGGAGGACCCGGAAATGTTTTTGTTTGATGAGACCCTCCATGACCGCATCCATGAGCGCAGGGTCTGTGCCACGGAACCCGTAAATGGCCTGCTTTTGATCTCCCACCCATACGGATCGAGGTGCAATTTCAGCCAGCCGGAGAAAAAGGGCCAACTGAATGGGACTGGTATCCTGAAACTCATCCACGAGAACCAGGTCCAGCCGCTCTTTAAGCCTTTTTCGAACATCGCTCTGATCCAGGAGTCGAAGACACAGACTCTCCTGGTCCACGAAATCTATGAGCCCATACCTTGTTTTGAAATCGGCAAAGGCCTTCATGGCTTCAGCGGCCACTTCAAAGATTTTGGAGATAAAGACCTTGACATCACAGTGGAAGCGCGGATGTTGCGGATGGACCCTCGCGGCGTTGATAACTGTGCTTACGATATTACGACTTTTTGCTCCAGGGTCCAGTTTGGTCAGGCGGACCCACTCAGCCCATGGCAGCGAGATGATCTCCCTTTGCCTGCGAATGAATCTTTGAAGCTGATCCAATACCTTGGACGTCTTCTTGGTCGAGTCGTCAGTCTGAAGGAGTTCTTTGACGGCCATCTCAACTGCCCTGCCAAGCTCTTGGTCCAGAGCCCCTTCCTCCTTTTCATGCCTTGCGTCCGGCAGGAGGGCCTTGAAGCTCTCCCATGACCAACGGGCGTTTTCCTTCAGATCCTCCGGAGCGATGTTGTTTGATCTTGCAGACTTGATGATGTCTTTGACCGCACTCCGCCAGTCCTCAACAGCCAGGCGTTGCGCTACGGGTTCAATCTCCTGAGCGTATCTTTCGACGATTCCGGCTATGGACTGTTCATAGACAGCCTGATCTTCTCCTTCCGGAATCACGTCCAGCACAGGAGATAGCCCGGCTTCAAAAGCAAAATCCTTGAGTAGCCTTCCGCAAACAGAGTTGACTGTGCCGACATAGCCGTCAAAGATGAGCTGAGCCTGCTCCCAGTGGCCTTTTTTCAGAAGCTCAAACCGCACCCTTTCCATAAGTTCCGACGCGGCCTTGTTTGTGAAAGTAGTTGCCAGCACCCCTTCCGGGCGCACTCCCTTTCCAACAGCTTCTGCCAGTTCGGCGGTCAGGCTGTGGGTCTTTCCCGAACCGGCACTGGCACTGATAAACTCTATACTGCCTGATCTCATTCGGGTCTACCTCTCGCTCCACAAAGATTCGCATAACCACACCACTTACATGGGGGATCCAACTGCAGTATGTCCTCTGAAGCGGCCTCTATCTCAATATCATCATGACCGTTCGTCTCCGGGGCCGTTTCATCAGGAGAGACTCCTGCCGCTAGAGCGATTCCCTGCTCCTCCAGCTCCTGCATACGTTGATTGTATGCATTCACTGTCCGGTTCCACGTGATGGAATGATCTACGTCTTTAAACACACAGCGATCAGGAAACAGAGTGCAGGCGGATGTAATCAATTCCCTCTGGGCCAACATATAGTAACCTCCCGGGGGGAACTGCCCTGCTTCGCCTTCCAGCAGCCATCCGTAAGCGGCTAATTGCAGTGAATTCCCGTCCCTGAGTTCCTGACGCCTGTACTTTGCTCTTCCGGCCCACTTGAGATCCAGGACAATGAGTTCACCCTGTTTGCTCTCCAGAATCAGATCCATTCTTCCCTCAAGGTCCTTTGCGTCTGTGAGAGCTCTGCGTTTCTCTACTTCATAACCCTTGACCCTGAGCTTAGCAGAGGCAAGCTGAGAGATGAGATCGCGCACTGCTGCTGCCAACGTTTTCCGGAACCGTTCCCGTTCCAGTTCCCGGCCTGGATGAAGCAGGGTAGCGGCCATTCGGGGGATATATTCGTCCAGGAGTTCCAGGGCTCGTTCCTCGGCATCCTGGGGTTTCCACTGACTTGATTCGGAAAATATCGTCTCAATGACGGCATGGCTGAGCGTACCCATCATCCGGTTGCCATCCGGAAGGGAAACCAGGTCTCCTGCATAGAGCCTGAGCGAGTACTGGAAGACCCACGCAAGAGGGCACTCAATCAGCTTTTTCATACTTGAAGGCGATTCACGCTTTCTGTCATAGGCACTGAAATCAGGAATGACCCATATCCTCCGGGCCCCGGGTGGTGGAATCATGACCAGGGGTTTGCGGGTGAGGGCGCTGCCAAGAAGAAAAGGACGTTTCATCTTCCACATATTAGCAGCGTCGAAGCGGATTTTCTTAATGTCCGTTTCGTTAAGCTCCAGGAGGAAGCGGATTTCATCCCATATTGGATGAATGGTGAAGCGTTCTCCTGCAATGTCTTTCGGAACCATCAAAACCAGGTGACTTGATGTATGCTGTACGGCCCGATGCCATGAGTTGACCTCCCGCAATCTCCTGTGCCGCGCCTCTTCCAGTTGCACTCCCATGGAGCTTAGCCGGTTTTTCTCATCCGATGTCCAGGGAATATGAATAGGAGAGGTATTCGGGGAAGTGAAGTTCCACCAGATAAGGGTGTCCACCGCCCCCCTGATCTGGCCTGGACTTATCACCTGGGACCAGCGTGCCGCCTGGGGATAAACGCCCGGATGTTCCAGCCCTTCGCCCACCACTGAATCCAGAATGCGGTCCAGTTGAGGCCGCGTCACCTTGTCAAAGCCCGTGGCGCCGACTGCATCGGACACGGCTTTGGCAAGAGAGGCTGATTCACGAAGCAAGCCGTCCTCTTCCCGTTCCCCTCGTGAGGCCGCCCAGCGCGCCACCCTTGAGCAGATCTCCTTGATGACCAAGACCGGCATTCCATTATCCGGCTCGTATCGCTCTTCCCCAAGCCAGAAGCGCAGCTCCTCCAAAGCCCTCTTGATCCGTTCCTTGGAAGATCCTTTGTGATCCTTCAGTTCAGAATCGTTTTCATAATATGCTGTTGCATCCTTCCATGCTTCCATCCATTTCGGGCCGTTCATTCCCGGGTGCTCACGCAAGGCCCTTTCAAAATACCTGGCGACCTTTCTTCGGATGGGTGATTTTGGAAGGAGAAGGATTTCGAGAAGCCTCTGGGGATCAAATGGTTCCCAGTAATTTGACAGGATCAAGGGAAGTACCTGCAACGCAGTGCGCCATGGAGAGCGGGATTGATAACCAAGCTTCGGCAGGTTGTGGGCATTCAGAGTATCGTCAAGAACAGGACTTCCTTTCCCCCGGATCATAAGGACTTTTGAATGCTCTTGGGGATAGGCCTGGAGCCAGGATGCCAGTGTTTGACCAAGTTCCCATTCACTGGACCCGCTGATAAGGCAGAGGCTGCCGTCTCCCTGAAAGTCTTTCTGAGAAAGCTTCCGCCCGTTAATAAGGGCCTTCTGAAGCCTGCCCAGGTCCGTGTCCTTGGGAGAAGGCGTTTCTTCGAGAAAGTGCAGCCGAATGCCGGAACGGCAAAGGGCGTCAAGAAGATTTCTCCAGCAAGGAGGCCAGGAAGCAAGGGGTTCCACGATCCGGATTTCCTCAATGTCCAGCCTGTGTGGATCTTTGAGAAAGCTCATTATGAGCTGCAAGCGGTCTCCGAGCCCTGGCGCAAACTCCAGATGAACCAGCTTCTCCACATGGGCTAAATCCTGGAGCCGATTGCTTATCTGTCCGGGGACATCTCCCTTCCATCCTGCCAGAACGAGCTCATCTCTCCAGGCAAGCACTTGCTTGGCTGTTGACCAGGCATCTACACGAATTGACTTTGAATAGAACCGCTCATTATTGTCGGCCTCTTTCAATCGTTTCAGATACTGGCCAATGCGGATTGCCTGATGAGTCTGGATGCGTGTGAGTCCCAGGCGGGTTTCCAAAACACCCACCAGGCCGGCAGGCCCAAGGACCACAACTCCCTGCCGGGCCTCATCATTTCCCAGGGCATCCGGATAGCTGCCCGTGTCCAGTTCGTAGCCAAGGATGATGTGCATTATAGACTCCGCAGCTTGCGTTTCATGTCTTCATGGATTGGATGATTTGCCGGCCACAGACCCACACAGACAGAAAATATCATCCGCATGAATTGCCGGCCAAGTCGGCGGATTGCCCTGTTAGGGTAACTTCTAATTAACATAATGCCCTGATTTTTCAAAGCTAAACGCTAATGGCTAACAGCTAATTGCTCAACTGCCGAGCTTTTCCCGTATATAGTCCACGGCATTCCGGAAAAAGGCCAGTCCTGCCCCTTCCTCCGGCAATTCTTCCCTGGTCCATCGTGGATGGTTGGTCCTGTGATGAAAGGCCTCAGGATGGGGCATCAGGCCCATGAGCCTGCCTGTAGTATCACAAATGCCGGCTATGGCGAGCTCCGAGCCATTTGGGTTGTGGGGATAGTCTTGCGTGGGCTCCCCTGTTACAGGTGATACATACTGAAGTGCAATAAGGCCTTCTGCCACCAGCCTGTCCCTTGCAGATATGTCAATTGTTACGAACTTTCCTTCTCCGTGTCTTACCGGCAACTCAATACGGTCTATCCCACGGGTGAATATGCAAGAAGAGTCCGGAGATACCTTGCAAGTGACCCACCGGTCTTCGAACCTGCCGGAATCGTTATAGGTGAGACTTACGTAGCGTTGCTCATAATCACCATCAAAACCCGGCAGGAGACCGGTCTTCGCCATCAACTGAAAACCATTGCACACCCCCAGTACCAGACCCCCCTTTTCCACAAATTTCAGGAGTTGATCCAGCAGACGTTCTCCTGTCCCCCTGACCCTGGCATTTCGGAGCCTGTAAGCCCCGGCCTGTGCCGCCCCCAGATTATCGCCATCTAAAAATCCACCCGGCAGGTTAAGGAAATGATAGTCATCCAGGCGGACGCTCCCATCCAGGAGATCACTGAGGTGGACTATATCAACGTGATCCGCACCGGCCAGTCTGCACGCATTGGCCATCTCCATCTCACAGTTGGTTCCGTATCCGGCTGTAACTATTACACGTACTTGGGATGTCATGTACTACTCCTGAGCTACCCGCAGCTCTAAATATCTAGATATTATTACGTTTAAACAAATACGGTAAGCGTTCACGGAACGTCTCCAGCCACTGATTAACCTCGTTCTCAAAGAGCTCATAAAAGGCATCAGAGCCTCCTAAACCGGTTCGACCGAAGGTATAATTGATCTCAATAAATAAAGGAATATTAGATCCCTCCAAAAAAACAAGGTCAAAACCTGCCATATTGATCCCAGTATGTGTGCATAGCTCTTTTACCGCTTCTCTTCCTATGGCTTGCAACTCCGGATCGGACCGGGAATCAATTTGTCCACCCTTTGCAATATTGTGGAGAAAACCCGATGTGTTGCATCGCCAGTAACTCTGGATGTGATTTCCTATGATCACAACCCTGAGGTCCCTTTGGAGATTAGGAATAAATTCCTGCAATACAAAGCCGAAAAGGCCCTGTATTTCAAAATGCTTGAGTATTTCTGTTGCATGCTTCAGGTCCTGAGCGTCTTCTATCAACCAAATCTGGGACCCCTCTCCCCCACTGGTCCCCTTGATCACAAATGGATAATCCGGGAGCCTGGGACAATGGCTCATTTCAGGGTGATCGCCTAACATGGTTTCCACTCGAGGGAAGATCCACGTCTTCGGGTGAGGAATCCCGCAACTCCAGAATAGCAGGGTATCCCCCACCTTTCCCTCCCACTTAAAACGAAGACTGTAGTTCGGGAAAACATTGGCACACAGGGTACGGCACAGGAAATAGAGTTCTCTGGACACCGTCTGTGGTAATATAATTGCCCTGGCTGTCGTGAGGTTGCGAATCATATCCTCATCCCAGATGCCCCTTTCCCAGTAAAAGAGGTCGCCTTTAATCATGGGATGAAAGGATATCACAGGGCCTCTGGCATCAGGCCTGGATTTCTGATTTATAATATTTTCCTCCAATCTGTGATTGAGTTACATCCCTTTTACACGAATCAATCGGGTTTTTCCAGAAATGACTGCACTGCAATAACCGTTCGCATCCCCCTTGCTTCTCGCAATCAAGAAATCCCGTCCATGTTATCCGCAAGATGTTCTATTTATCTCAGATCCTACCAATATATAGAGTGCCCGCTCCAGCTTTGTTTGCCTAAAGGTAGCGTAGCTACCATTTGCCGCAATCTGTGATTTCTCCCAAGAAATTCCCGCCTCGAAAAAGTTCCGATTAAGAAATTTTAACAAACTATGACAAAATAATTATAATGTCATGGTTTATGGACCAGGCTGTTTCTCGGCATTATTCCAGTGCAAAACAAAAAAGGGAAGCTAATGCGTGATATCGCAGCTATGTTTCCGTTGGGCCAATTAAGGGTTCTGCAGAATGTCGTGAGTCCCGATTGTTCTTAAAATATAGGAGTCGCCTTTAATCTGGAAGGTAAAGCGGTAAGATTTTGTAATTCTGCCTTCCCAAATATTCCTGGGATCATTCATTTTTTTGATATTTAAGGAAGGATGTTGCGGGTCAGACAACAAGAGTCCCAGCTGTTTTTTGCTTGTTTTTTTAATATGCCGGGGCAGTTTTTTATATTTCCTTTTAAACCTTTCGGTTCTGTAAAATTTCATACAAAAATCTAACTTTCTAACTCTTTTATTAAATCATCAGCAGTGTCAAAAGGCCCGGCTATCTTGCCTTCAGCAATATCTTTGTCTGCGTCTGCCTCATCCTTTTGCCACTCTTTGGTATAGAAATACTCTTGCCCAGGGTTGATTATTTTTACTGGTTTGATAGACATGCCCCCTTCTTTAATTTTTACATCCATATAATCTCCTTCAGTAATGTTCAATTTCTTGCGGAGATCGCTTGGAAGCGTGATTTGAAAATTTCTTTTGACTTTTACTATTGTCATATCAACCCCTTTAACAGTTGTTTTGTTCATATTTTTAAAATTATAAAATTTATAGTTTTATAATATTATACACATAAATTTTGTCAAACTCATGGAGGGGACACCGGATATTTCATATAAGCCATTATGGACCAGCGGGAGCATTTGGACAGAAACCTACGGTTTTGGGCCA
>JAIWFS010000023.1:0-9478 GCA_048631505.1 archaeon
CCATAGGATTTTTTAAAAAATATTCCGAGACCTATGATTTCGATTGGCTAATGGTGACGGCGCTGGCCTACCAGGAATCTCGCATCGACCAGAGCAAGCGCAGCCATGTCGGCGCCATTGGGGTTATGCAACTTATGCCGAGTACGGCTGCAGATAAAAACGTGAATATCGCCAGTATCGAAGAAATTGAAAACAATATCCATGCAGGGGTAAAATACCTTCGCTTCATCATCGACCAATATTACGAAAAAGAGCCCATGGATAAGGTAAATAAGGCGCTTTTTGCTTTCGCCAGCTATAACGCCGGTCCGGCCAGGGTCGCCAGGTTACGCAGGGAGGCCCGAAAAATGGGACTCGACCCGAATGTATGGTTTCGCAATGTGGAGATTGTCGCTGCCAAACGGATCGGGCGAGAGACTGTTCAGTACGTCAGCAACATCTATAAATACTATACCGCCTACCGGCTTATTGTCGAAGAAGGAAAACTAAAAACAGAAGCAGTGAAGAAAATCACAGACAAATAGGTGTATGCCGAGGAGATACATAGGACATTCCAATAAGATGACATATTCACGCTGAATATGACTGTAGGTTTTTAACCATAGAACTTACGAAAATCAAGCATGATATTTCAATTTACAATGCCAGCAGATATTGATAGGTTTGCCAATGTGCGTCAAAGGTAGAAATTTTTAGGAGATCAAGTTATGTGGGACACAGGAAAGTGTGATCTTTGTAGCGATTGTCTCGTGCGCTGCCAATATGTGAATTTTAATAAAGAAAAGGCAGTGCAACAGATTAAAGAACTGATGGAGGGGAAGCCGGCTGAGATTCTGAAACTATGCGTCACCTGCTGTGCATGCAATGAATACTGTCCTACGGGTGCTAATCCTTTTGATCTTATCAACAGGCTCCAGGAGGTTCATAATGTTCTGCCCATACCTGAAAAGACGCGAAAATTCATGGATGCTGGCGGCACTATGCCCTCTGCCCTTATTAAGGGAGATGATTCGAAACCGGCCCTCTCAATGTGTGTTATGGAACCATTCGTGCCAAATGATGCTGTGGGCGGCCAGATGTTCGAGGGTATGACCGTTGCCAGGGGTGGCGATTACTTCTGCTATCTGGGTTATGTGCACATCGGGATGGATAGTCCATTAGCGGAGCATGCCCGGGGTTTCATTGACACGCTTGCTGCCATTGGGGCAAAGGAAATCATATTCATCCATGCGGACTGTCATGCCATGATTTCCAAAATGCCAGAATATGGGATCGAGGTCCCTTTCAGGGCCATACACATTGTTGAGTATATGAGAGATTATCTTAAGGCCCACTCAGACATGATCACGCCCCTTAACCGTAAAATCGCCTACCAGAGGCCCTGTGCCTCCAGGTATTCGGTTGAGATCGAGCCCATTCTTGACGAGTTATTTGAACTGATCGGCGTTGAAAGGGTAGTTAGGAAGTATGATCGAGAATCGGCTCAATGCTGCGGTTCTCTCTTTTCGCGCATTTACCCTGAGAGAATTAAACCAATGATGGAAGCAAACATCCAGGACGCCTTGGAAGCGGGTGCAGAGGCCATGGTGTTTCTCTGCCCTCTCTGTATGGGTGGCCTTGCTAAACCTGCCAGTGAGAAAGGCATGAAACCTGTTTTTATAACCCAGCTTGCCCGCACGGCCCTTGGGGAACTTCCTTTCCCCTGATAATCGAACTTAGTATGCACATCGTTCATCCCCGTGCTTACATGGGAGGATACTGAAAGAATGGTAAGACTTTAAGATTTTGAAAGTATTAAACCAGAGGAAATTTTTATTTGATAGAATTTAATACTCGTACTCCCAAACACCAAGCGCGGACTCTTCACAATACCAGTGGCGTGGACAACGATGACCAGGGGCTGATGAAGCAATTAGAAGCCCTCTTTAACCCGAGATCAGTGGCAGTTGTAGGGGTACCCAGAGGCATGAAGACCGGCAAATTGTTTCTAATTGGCCTCCTAGATATGGGTTTTCCAGGTCCTATCTATCCTGTTCACCCCCAGGCCGAAAAAATCGAGGGACTCGATGCCTATCCCAGCGTATCGGCGATCCCCGGTCCGGTGGACTTGGCTATTGTGTTAGTACCGCATCACGGTGCCCTTTCCGTTATCCGGGAATGCGCGACCAAAGGTGTCAAGGGTGCCGTTCTGTTCACTGCGGGATACAAGGAAACCGGGACCGATGAGGGAAAGGCCCTTGAAGAAGAACTTGTGGACGTGGCACGTTCTTCCGGGATGCGGCTTATCGGACCCAATTGCATGGGGCTCTATAGCCCCAAGACTGGTCTTTCCTTTTTCCCCCAGCTTTCTAAAGAGCCGGGGGCCGTGGGTATCATTTCTCACAGTGGTTCCCTAACCAATATCTTAGGCCGCATGGCCTCTCAAAATGGGATCCGTTTTAGCAAGGTAGTGAGTATAGGAAATGAATGTGATCTCACAAGTGCTGATTTCCTCATGTACTTAGGAAGAGATCGTGAGACGCGCCTCATCGGGGCGTATTTAGAGGGGATCAAGAACGGCCCTTTTTTTCTCGAAGCCCTTAAAGAGGCGTCGCTGAAAAAGCCGGTGATCCTGTGGAAGTTAGGCATGACCCAGGAGGGTAGCCGTGCCGCGGCCTCTCATACGGGGGCCTTAGCAGGTACTGTGGACATATGGGAAGGTGTGGTTCGGCAGGGAGGGGCTATTCCGGTGGTGGGCTTTGAGGCATGGGTGGATGCCCTGATAGGCTTTTCTTTTTTAACATCTCGCTTGGGGGACCGTATGGCAATTATCTCCGGTCCTGGTGGACTGGCCGTCTCTGTGGCCGAGGCCTGTGGAAGGGCTGGGCTCAAGTTAGCACAACTCTCATCCGAGACCCGGTCCGTTCTTGCTAAGGTCGTTCCTCCAACCGGCACGAGCCTTCGTAACCCCATAGATGTAGGCCTTACCGCATCTTTTGATATGGAAATCTACATACAGACTGCCCGGGCGGTTGCTGCTGATCCCGGTGTTGACGCCGTGGTGGTCGTTGGGATTGGGCTGACGCCAGAGTCAAACCAAATATACACGGCATCTATGATCCAGGCACGCGCGGACTTTCAGAAGCCCTTTATCATGGTGAATATACCCGGATTCGATCCGGGCCTCGCACGGATCTTTTGCGAGGCAGGGGTCCCTTTTTTCGAGACTGCAGAACGTGCCATGGTCACATATGAACGAGTCCGGAGATATCAGCTCTGGCGTGAGCAAATGGAAGTTTGATAATCTTTTCAATCATTGTACGTCATTAAAACGGGGGCGTGATCTATGTCGGAATGGAAAAAGACATTTTGTGCACTTTGTTACCACAACTGCGGGCTGGAGATACAGACAGAAGGGCATCGGATTACCAATGTTCGCCCTGACAAGGACCATCCCAGGACCAAGGGATATATTTGCAGAAAGGGGATGAAAATAACCCATTACCAGGATCATAAGGAGCGTCTGACTCATCCACTTAAAAGGGAAGGGGATCAATTCGTAGAAATATCCTGGGATCAGGCCATATCAGAAATCGCAGGAAAACTGAAAAAACTTTTAGACAGGCATGGCCCGCGAGCCTTAGCTTACATGGGCGGCGGGGGCCAGGGCTGCCACATGGAGGCCGGTTTTGGTCGCACGCTTTTGACGGCCCTTGGTTCCCAGTATCATTACTCGGCTCTGGGCCAGGAATTGACCGGCCTGTTCTGGATCAACGGCCGGGCCTATGGTCGCCAGAATCTGCATTTGATGCCGGACTTAGACCGGGCCGAAAACTTTTTAGTGATGGGCTGGAATGGTTATGTGAGCAACGCGGGCGTCAACCGGGCTAAGAAACGGATCAGTGAATTTGCAAAAGATTCTGAAAAACAATTGATCGTTATAGACCCCTTGTTGAGTGAGACCGCCAGGCAGGCCGACACACACCTTCAAATACGAATAGGCACGGCCGCACTGTTCTTAAAATCTTTGATCGCCATCATTCTTCAGGAAGGCTGGGAAGATAATGCTTACATCGCGGATTACTGCCAGGGTTTTGACAGAATTGCGCCGTGGTTTAAGAACTTCGATGTGGGATCTGCACTTGAGGTATGCGGTGTGGATTATGATACGGTCAAAGAAGCGGCACGAACATATGCCACACGGCCTACGGCCATGAGGACGGACCTGGGGTTACTCATGGACCGGCAGAGCACCATGAATTCATACCTTGAAATGATTCTCATGGCGGTTTGTGGTCGTATTGGCACGCCGGGTGGCAATGTATTCAACGGGCACCTCATGCCCCTGGGACCCCATTCAGATGATCGGGATGAGAGAACATGGAGAACGGTAGAGACCGATATCCCGGCCATTATGGGATATTTTCCTCCGAATGTGATCCCGGAAGAGGTCCTCTCAAAAAATGATAGCCGTTTGAGGGCCATGATCATAAGCGGGGCGAATCCTTTGCGCTCTTACGCCGATACCCTGGCCTACGAACAGGCGTTTAAGGAACTGGATCTTTTAGTCACTATTGAAATTGCAATGACCGAAACCGCGCGCATGGGGCATTACGTGCTTCCGGCAAGGTCAGCCTTTGAAAAATGGGACGCCACTTTCTTCAGTCTAACTTTTCCGGAAACATACTTTCAAGTGCGTCAGCCTTGTTGCGAGGCCTTAGGCGAACCTTTAGAGGAGGGAGATATATTTACCCGCCTGGCTGATGCCTTGGGGCTCCTGCCTGAGATACCACAGTCTCTGTTACAAGCCGCCCATGGAGACCGAAAAGGCTTTGCCCCTGAGCTTATGAATTGGATAAGCCAGGAAAGGGAGAACGCCAGGTTGCTACCTTTTATGGTGGCAAAGACTTTAGGACAAAGCTTGAACTCGGTGCATCTGGCCGCGGTCTGGGGTCTGCTCGCCATGTACCCCCAACACGCGGCCGATGAACTGGTCAGGGCCGGTTACGAGTTAACACCTTTTTTTGGGGATGAATTGTTTCAGAAGCTTCTGGATTATCCTGAGGGCATCCTGATAGGCAAATTGGATCCGGACAAAAACCTGGAAAAACTGAGAACACCGGATAAAAAAATACATCTTTACATAGAAGAAATGGCCGATTGGATCCATGAGGTCGAGCCGGGTGCGGAAAAGGCTGCAATAGACAATAGGGAGTTTCCCTTGGTATTGGTCGCCGGAAGGCATTTTCCCTATACGGCAAACAGTATCATGCGGGATCCGGCCTGGAACGACCATAAGACTGTATGCACAGCACTTATGAATAAAGAAGATACACAGGCCTTAGGCATCGAGGACGGCGAGGAGGCATGGGTGACCACCGAGGCGTCCCGGGTCAAGATACCGGTGGAGGTCTCCGACATGGCCGTACAGGGTACGGTGACCATACCGCATGGATTCGGCCTGGATTACATGGGCCAGGATTACGGCGTCAACATTAACCGCCTTACAAAAAATACCCACCGGGACAGGCTGGCGGGTACGCCTTTGCACCGGTATGTGCCATGCCGCGTGGAGGCATGTGGGGAGCAGGATGCAGCAGCTTAAGAAGCTAACTTAGGGGCTTCGCCCCAATTGGAATGATGGAATAGTGGGCTTTGGGAAACTGGAGAAGTGGGTTTGTGTGATGCAGAAACACAGAGCATCAATAAATCGCATTATTTTCAGTGAGTTGTAGGATTTCCGAGGAACATCTCAATAAATTCGGGCTGCATTAATAAAATCCCCCTCAATCCCCCTTTGCAAAAGGGGGAAGCAGTCGGAATGCCCGGAGTTATTGAGATGTCACATTTCCGAGATGTAAAGTAGGAGAAGTTCCGGATGATGATCTGTGGGAGATCACTCGATATTTTTTTGGACGACATAGAACGCTTCCACGGTTTTACATCCCCGGGGCTTGTCCTGGGCGGGTTCATGGTAGATTGGGCACAGGAACTCATTGGCCTGGATGTGGAAGCGGATGCGGTTGTGGAGACCTGCCACTGCCTGCCGGACGCCGTTCAGATATTTACCCCGTGCACCGTTGGCAACGGATGGCTTAAGGTTTTGGACTGGGACAAGTTTGCATTAACTCTTTATGACAAAAGGAAACTGAATGGATATCGGATCTGGCTTGATCTAAAAAAGACTCTTTTGTTCCCGAAGATCTATAACTGGTACATGAGAAGGGTTCCAAAGAAGAACCTTTCCCTGGAGTCCCTGCTTGAAGAGATTCTCAGTGCTCGAAGATCTGTTTTATCCTGTCGGGCCGTTCAAGTAACCAGGATGTATGGACGAAAGAAAAAAGGAAATATCGAGGTATGTTCCATATGTGGGGAGGCCTATTCAACCTCCCAGGGGGACCAGTGCATCACATGCCAGGGAGAGGGGTATTACTAAGACTTTTCCTTCAGATCGGCATACTTTACCAATGCCTTTATTGCCTGTGCCGCACGTTCGGGGTCCGGAAATACCGGCATCCCCCGTTCCAGAAGCTCCCGTGTGAACTGTTCTTCGAGGCTGCGAAAGGTGTAGCCGACAAAGGGCTTGCCATAGGTTTCAAGCAGGCGCGCGATAGATTCCACCTGTGCACTGATTAATCTGGTTGTTTGCTCAATGACCTGGTCTTTGGGGAAACCCATTTGTTCTAAGGAAAGTTTGACGGTATGCGGGGGCATAAGAAAGTACATGAGTAGAATATCAGCGTTATTTTCCTCAAGGAGGACCTTTGGAATATCTGAAAAATAGTCCAGCGGGTTTTTCGTATAGGTAAGATCCACCGGATTATTTATGCTGCCCGTATGGGGAACAAAGGGGGCCAGTTTATCTAAGGTTTCTTTTGACAGGGCAGGAAGTTCAAGGCCCGCGTTTCCGCAGGAATCCGCCGCGGCCGCGCCCGGCCCGCCCGAATGGGTTTGAATCACCACCTTGTTCCCTCTCGGTGTGGGCAGGCTGCCCAGTACCCAGGAAAAATCAAATAATTCTGTAACAGAGTGTGCCCGGATAATGCCACTTTGGCGAAACACACCGTCATATAAAAGGTCTGGACCTGCTAAGGCCCCGGTATGGGATAAACCTGCACGCTTACCTGTCTCGGAACCGCCCACATAAAGTGCCACAATGGGCTTGTGGGGAATAATAGCCCTGGCCGTTTCAAAAAACGCCCTTCCTCGCTTGATGCCTTCGATGTAGAGGGCAATAACCTTTGTGTGAGGACAGGCCCCGAGGTATTCCATGCAGTCCACAATGTCCAGGTTCGCCTCATTGCCGACGCTAAAGGCCGTACTGAACCCCAGGCTTAACCTGGAAAGATAGTCAAACATCTGGGTGACAAAACTGCCGCTCTGTGAGGCCAGGCCGATAAACCCGGGGGATCCTTCATCAGGGAAGAATGTGGTATTAAGCTTGTGATGCGGGTTGGAAACGCCGATGCAATTTGGGCCCAAAAAACGCATGCCGTATCTATCGGCGATCTCAACGATTTTTGTTTCCAGGTCAACGCCATGACCCCCCACCTCCTTAAATCCGCCTGAAACCACAATAGCATGCCTGATTCCTTTCTTTCCGCACTCCTCCAGTATTTGGGGTACGATTCTCGTTGGCAGCACTATCACGGCCAGATCCGGCGTATCGGGCAAATCCATGACGCTCCGGTAGGCTTTGAGATCCTGTACCTGATCTTCTTTGGGATGTATGGGATAGATGGTTCCATCAAAACCGAGGGCCTTGAGAGACATTAGCTGGGTGGTCCCCATGGAAGAGATATTGTTGGAGGCCCCAAAAAAGGCGATACTCCTGGGGTTGGCAATATGGTACAGCGGACTCTCTTTTATTGATTTCAGCATATTTAAGGGATATGGAAAAAGATACCAGAAGGGCAGGTCACTCTGACTTCTTTAGTCGCTCTTCAGCTTCTTTTTTGTGATCCTCGTCATCCGCATCTTTTATGGGCATTTCTAAGACCTTACGGTATTCTTGACCGGCAAGGGTTTTTTCTCCCATTTTATCATAGGTTTTCGCCAATTCGAGATGGTGATTAATGCTGGTTGGATTCAATTGAATCGCTTTTTTAAAACTCTCGACAGAATTGTCCATGGAAGCCTCTTTGGGTACGCCTCCAAGAAAGATGTTGGCAAATTTTTTCTCAATCCAGCTCAAACTGGATAATGTCCGATGCCAACGGCCCAGCACGTGCCAGGCGGAGTCATCTTTGGAATCAATGGCCAGGGCCTTATCCACTTCAACCTTAACTTCTTTTGACAACCTGACCTTTTCTTTAGCCCCTGCATCCAGAGCAACTCTACCGATGGCAATACTGAGAAAAAGATGCCCTTTGGACCCACCAGGATTAATTTCCACAGCTTTTCCCGCATATTCATAGGCCTTCTCATAATGCAACCTACGTTCTTTTTTCTCAGACAATTGTTCTCCCACATCCACATAAGCTCTGGCCAGCTTCCATGCCGCTTCGTAATTTTTTGGATCTGTTTCAAGCGCTTTTTGATAGAAATCCAAAGCTGTCTTGTTATCAAGTTTCTTGTAAGCTGTGTCCCCTTTTGCACAATCTCCCGCGGAACCGCTATCGCCGGCATGAAGGGAACCATTGACTGTAATAAAAAGCATTATAAAGAGCACAACAATGAAATGTTTCATAGGGGCCTCCAATATGCATTCATGTGGAATTGTGTAAGTTTCTTCTTCCCGGTTGAAGGTTGAGTATATTTTAAAAAGATACGGGGGATCAAGGGCTAAATTGCCTTATGTTATGCTTGACATAAATATTCGACAAATGTATATTTGCCTGCTTATCAATTGGCAATAAAAATATAAATTAATTATAAAAACTCATTAGGAGGTTTTTTTATGTCAAAAAAATATGTTTATACATTCGGAGCTGGTAAAGCTGAGGGTAGCGCAACAATGAAGTTACTCCTTGGCGGTAAAGGCGCTAATCTCGCAGAAATGTCAAATTTAGGTATGCCTGTTCCGGCGGGTTTTACAATTTCCACTGATGTTTGCACGGATTTTTATGAAAATAAAGGTCAATATTCTGATGAAGTAAAGATACAGGTAGAAAACGGAATTAAACACGTTGAGGAAATAATGGGAGCCAAATTTGGCGATCCCGAAAATCCTTTGCTTGTTTCCGTGCGTTCCGGTGCTGCGGCTTCTATGCCAGGCATGATGGATACCGTGTTGAATCTGGGATTGAATGAAACCACTATTAAAGGAATAATTAAAGAATCCGGTAATGAACGTTTTGCCTGGGATTCATACCGCAGGTTTGTGCAAATGTACGGCGATGTTGTTTTAAATATGAAACCTGAATCTAAAGATGAAGAAGATCCTTTTGAGGTGATTATTGATCAGGTTAAAGAAAAAAAAGGAATAACGCTGGATACGGAATTAACCCCCGATGATTTAAAAGAATTAGTTGCTTTATTTATAACCGAAATAAAGAAA